>JANNNT010000563.1:0-3073 GCA_031398685.1 Rhodocyclaceae bacterium
AGGCCTTGACGATGTGCTGCAGTGGGCAGTGGATGCGCGTGAGCGATTGGGCAACCCAGTGGCTGCACGATATTCCGGTGTGCCGGTTGAACGCATCAAGACCTATTGTTTTCTGCTGAGCGGCGCTGCAGGCGCACTTGCCGGATTGCTCTATTCCGGCATGATGCAGACCGCACGTTACACATTTGGAACAGGTGCTGAATTGGCAGCCATTGCAGCCGTGATACTGGGCGGCACCAGTCTGTTTGGCGGCAAGGCACTCCGCCCGGCTGCTTGACAGTCTGGGAGTCACCAGTCTGTGGTTTCTGCCGGCGGGGCTACGTTTTTGCGGCCTGCTGCTGCTTGGCTGGCGCGGGTTTCTGCTGGAACTGGCGGTCCAGTTCGTGTTTGCCCTGATGCAGATCACGTCGGTGGCGGGAGAACCCCTCCCTGAAATCCTGTCGACCGAGACACTCTGGCGTATTTATGGCCTGCTGGCATCCCTGGTCGCCAACGCGGCGGTAATCCTTCCTCTGCGGCGGTGGATGCGTGATCCGTGGGATCTCACTCGTCCCGCTCACTGCGCCCTGTTCCTCGCTACCGGCTTGGCCGTAAGTGCGTTGTCCGCGCTGGCCGGCACGTTTCGCCTGGTCCACACGGGCATCATTGCGCAGTCGCAGGCGTCAGAAGTTGTTAGCTCCTGGTTGATCGGGGACTTCATCGGAATCATCACGCTGGCCCCACTGCTGCTGGTGCGCGTATGGCCCGGACTCAAGCATTATCTGCAACGGGGGTGCTGGCGCCGTCCGAGCCAAACCAGATCGGCAAACGGCAACTCCGATTTGCGTACCGGGCTAATCGTGATGCTGGCCTTGCTGCTGGTGTTCGGCATTCCCTGGCACGTGGATTTAAACCCGCATTTCCCGCTCATCGCCCTGTTGCTGTTGTTGCCGCTGGCCGGTGTGGCCTTGCACTATGGCCTGCGCGGCGCGGTGCTGGCGGTGGTGGTTCTGGATTGCGGACTGGTGATACTGATCGCGCTGTTCGGGCAGCGTGATCAGGCGCTGGCCTATCAGGTCGTAATGATCGCTATCGCGCTGGTGGGATTGTGGCTCGGAGGGGCTGTGGAAGCGCGCAACCGGCTCATGGCGCGCTATCGGGATTTCGCCGGCATGTCCAACGATCTGCTATGGGAAACCGATGGTAAGGGCCGCTTTCTCGAAGTCAGCGGGCAGCTGGCCGACCATTTTGAGATGTCGACGGGTCAATTCTGGCGACCGTCGCTGGGCACGGGTTCGCAACCGCACCTGGCCGAGCTCGAACGCGCGCTGACTCAGCGCCAGCCGTTCCACCACCTGGAGATCGTGCTTCAAGGCACCCGGGATGTTCCGCGCCGCATTCAACTCAACGGCCTTCCCCTGCTCGACGAACTGGGTGAGTTGACCGGCTATCGCGGTACCGCCGTTGATGTCTCGCGGGAGCGGAAAGCGGACGAGTTGCTCCACACCTACAATGAACATCTGCTCAAGGAAGTCGCTGAACGTACCCGTGACCTGCGCCAGACCAATAGCGAGCTGGCGACCAAGGAACAGCATCTCCAGGTATTGCTGGCGGCGGCCCCGGTGGGGGTGCTCGAGCTCGATGACAGCCAACGCTGCCGCTACATCAACGTCAATGGCTGCGCGCTGACCGGTTGTACGCAGGAGCAGGCGCACGGCCGCCCCATCCTCGACTTCGTGCATCCCGACGACCGCGACTACGTGGAATTCGTCTGGCAGATCAATCGCCAAAGCGAAGCAGTGCAATGGCTGGAGTTCAAGCTCAACCGCACCAACCTGCGCTGTGCGGCGCACTGGATCAATCTGAGGCATCCTGACCAGACCATAGACGGCGCGATCATGGTGCTGACCAACGCCACCGCGCGCCACCAGCATGATGAACGGCTGTGGACCCTGGCTCACCACGACGCCTTGACCGATCTGCCCAACCGCAACCTGTTCTGGGATCGCGTTGGACAGGCGTTGAGCCTTGCCAAGCGCCGCAAAAGTGGTGCATCCATGCTGTGGATCGATCTTGATGGCTTCAAAGCCGTGAACGACAGTTTCGGCCACGCCGCTGGCGATGCCGTGCTGCAGCAGGTGGCGCAGCGGCTGAAGAGCCGGATCCGCGACAGCGATACCGTGGCGCGGATGGGCGGCGATGAATTTGCCGTGATCATGCCCGGCATCACCGAATCCAGCATTGCGCTGCAGGTCGCCACGGCCTTGGTCACCAGCCTGGCCGAGCCGTTCGATCTGCCGCAGGGACCGGCGCACATCTCCGCCAGCATCGGCATCGCACTCTATCCGCAACACGCCGAAACCGTCGAAATCCTGACGCAATGCGCCGACATGGCGATGTACGCCGCCAAAAAAGCCGGCAAGAACCAGGTGCAGGTGTGGAATGGCGGATGACGGCCGGTCGCGGCCTGGCGAGCGGATTTTAAGACACCTGCCGCGACCCGACCCGGACTTGACGCACTTCACCCCGACCGAACCGACAGGAATCACCGCATGTCCATACCCGCCGCTTATCTCGGAATCATCCTGATCTGGTCGACCACTCCGCTCACCATCCAGTGGAGCACCCAGGGCACCGGCTTTGCCTTTGCAGTGCTGGCGCGCATGCTGATCGGGCTTGTGGTCGCTTCGCTGCTGGTGGTTATCTGGCGCATCGGCTTTCCGCTGCACGCCCGGGCGCGACGCGCCTACCTTGTCGGCGGCCTTGGCTTGTTCGGCTCAATGGCCTTTACCTACTGGGGCGCACGTTACGTGCATTCCGGCCTGATTTCAGTGCTGTTCGGGCTGGCGCCGCTGGTGTCCGGAGTCCTGGCCGCCTTCTGGCTGGGTGAAAAATCGCTAACGCGCTCGAAGATTCTCGGCACGCTGCTCGGGGCTGCCGGACTGGCCGTGATCTTCCTGCAAGGCAATAGCCTGGGCGGCGAACATGCGGTTGCCGGGCTGGCGGCGATACTCGCGGCCGTAGTCATCTACTCGGCGTGCCTGGTCGGGTTGAAACGCATCGGCGATGACAGCCATCCAGCCGCAACGACGGT
>JANNNT010000580.1:0-1638 GCA_031398685.1 Rhodocyclaceae bacterium
CGGCGCAAGTTCCTGACCGGTGCTGCGGCTGCAACGACCGGCGCCGCGATTGCCGGTTTCCCGATGATCGCCAAAGCGCAGGCCGGTCCGATCACCATGCGCTGGCAGAGTACCTGGCCCGCCAAGGATATTTTCCACGAGTACGCGCTCGACTTCGCCAAGAAGGTCAATGACATGACCGGCGGCGATCTGAAGATTGAAGTGCTGCCGGCAGGTGCGGTGGTGCCGGCGTTCGGGATGCTGGAAGCCGTGGCCAAGGGCACGCTGGACGGTGGTCACGGGGTGTTGGGCTACAACTACGGCAAGCAGAATGCGCTGGCGCTGTGGAATTCCGGCCCGGCCTTCGGCATGGACGCCAACATGCTGCTCTCCTGGCACAAGTACGGCGGCGGCCAGGAACTGCTGGCGAAGCTCTATAACTCCATCGGCATCACCACGGTACAGTCGTTCCTCTACGGCCCGATGGCGACGCAGCCACTGGGCTGGTTCAAGAAGCCGATCACCAAGACGGCGGATTTCAAGGGCCTCAAGTTCCGCACCAATGGTCTGGCGATCGATCTGTTCACGGCGATGGGCGCCGCGGTCAACGCGCTGCCCGGCGGCGAGATCGTACCGGCGATGGATCGCGGCCTGCTCGATGCGGCCGAGTTCAACAACGCCACTTCCGACCGGCTGCTCGGTTTCCCCGACGTGTCCAAGGTGTGCATGCTGCAGAGCTACCACCAGAGTGCGGAGACCTTCGAAATCATCTTCAACAAGCCGAAGTACGACGCGCTGCCGGTGAAAATGAAGGCGATCATCGCCAATGCCGTGGAAGCGGCATCCGCCGACATGTCCTGGAAAGCGATAGACCGTTATTCCAAGGACTACATCGAGCTGCAGACCAAGGACAAGGTCAAGTTCTACAAGACCCCGGATGCGGTGCTGGCGGACCAGCTCAAGCTGTGGGACGCGATTGTGGCAAAGAAATCGGGGGAAAACGCGCTGTTCAAGGAAATCGCCGCATCGCAAAAGGTATTTGCCGAGCGCGCGTCGAAATGGGACCAGGACACTTACGTCAGCCGCAGGATGGCCGTGAACTTCTTCTTCGGCGCCAAAAAGGCTGAAGCCAAGAAGGCCTGAGGACTTTTCGTAACAGCCATCAGCCATCCGGGCAGTCCAGTCCGGATGGCTGATTTTTTATGTAGGCAAATGATATGCAGAAATTGCTACTCACCATCGACAAAATGAGCACTTTTGTCGGTCAATCGTTTTCCTGGCTGATCGTCGCGCTCACTTTCTTCATCACCTGGGAAGTGTTCTCGCGCTACGCGCTCGACCATCCGCACCCCTATGCCTACGATGTCATGATCCAGATGTACGGAACGCTGTTCATGATGGCGGGCGCTTATACGCTGGCAAAAAACGGCCACGTCCGCGGCGACGTGCTCTACGGCTTTTTTCCGCCGCGCCTGCAGGCGGGCCTCGACCTCACCCTCTATCTGCTGTTCTTCATTCCCGGGGTAGTGGCGCTTGTCTGGGCCGGCTATAACTATGCCGCCGAGTCCTGGATGATCAACGAGCATTCGAATGTCACCGCCGATGGTCCGCCGGTCTATCCGTTCAAGACCATCATTCCGATCGCCGGCGCGTTCATCC
>JANNNT010000613.1:0-5629 GCA_031398685.1 Rhodocyclaceae bacterium
GAACCCTGGCTAACAATGGATTCGCCGAAACTGACCAGACCACTGTAAATGGGCGGCCAGATCGCCATCAACGCGAAGGAGACGAAAATCATCACCACGGACGTGATGATCGGCACGAGGCGACGACCGGAGAAGAAAGCCAGTGCCTTGTGCAACTCGACACCGCTGAACCGGTTATACAGCTCGGCAGCAATTACCCCGCACAGAATCCCGACAAACTGATTCTCGATTTTCTTGAAGGCGACAGGAACCTGCTCCAGTGGAATCGCCTGAATCTGCGCGACTACACTCGGCTTCAAGAGCGTCGTCACTACCAGGTAGCCCACCAGGCCAGCCAGCGCGGCGGCGCCATCCTTGTCCTTCGACATGCCGTAAGCAACGCCAACGGCGAACAGGATCGCCATCTTGTCGATCAGAGCCGCACCCGCCTGGATCAGGAAGGCAGCCACGGCGCTTTCAGCGCCCCAGCCGTTCGGGTCAATCCAGTAACCGATACCCATCATGATCGCTGCGGCCGGTAGTACTGCCACCGGCACCATCAACGCCCGACCAATTTTTTGTAGATAGCCTAGAACGCTCACTTTGATTCCCTCTTATAAAAATTAACGAAACGATTGTTCGGCAAGACTTGCCGACGGCATTCCGGTGTCCTTCGACTTTCCGGTTTCACTGCGGCAGCAAGTTCGGACCAAGCTGGACGAACATGGAGATCTCCTGGGTTAGTTGATGAGAGTTGGGGTAATCAGACGGTCGAAGCGTCGAGCCAGGGCCAAGTGTTCTTGACGTGGGCGCGGATTGCTTCGGCGGAAGTTAGTTGAAGTGCGGCCTGTGCGACGGATTGACACTCAAGCAGCTTCACTCGGCGTATGACGGCCTTGATTTCGGGGATCACGGCGGGACTCACGGAAAGTTCGGTTACCCCCAGGCCGATGAGCACGGGTACCGCGACCGGGTCCGAGGCCAGCGCACCGCACACGCCGAGCCACTTGCCGTGGCAGGCGGCGCCCTGCGCCGCCTGAGCCAGCAGACGCAGCACGGCGGGATGCAAACCGTCGAGTCGGGGGGCCAGTGCGGCATTGGTTCGATCCATGCACAATGCGTACTGCGTCAGATCGTTCGTGCCCACCGAGAGGAAATCGGCTTCTTGCGCCAATTGGTCGGCAAGCACCGCGGCCGAGGGTGTCTCGATCATCACACCCAGCTCGACTCGCTCGGTGATACCCATTTCCGCGGTCAGACGATCAAGGAGCGCGCGCGTGGCGGTGATTTCGGCGAGGTCGGTGACCATCGGCAACATGATCTTCACCGCCGCCAGCGGTTTCACTGCGAGAATTGCCCGCAACTGCTCGCTGAGCAGCGCTTCACGCGCCAGGCACAGGCGGATGCCGCGCAGGCCGAGCGCCGGGTTGTCCTCGGCCGGCATCGGAATGTAGGGCAAGGATTTGTCGGCACCGACGTCAAGCGTGCGAATGATGACGCTACGGCCTTCCAGAGTGTCGAGTGCATCGATTACCGCCTGGTAACTGGCCAGCTGCTCAGCCTCGGTCGGCGCAGTTTCGCGATCAATAAACAACAACTCGGTGCGCAACAGGCCAACGGCTTCAGCGCCAAGCTTCACGGCCTCGCGCGCATCAGCTGCGTTGGCGATGTTTGCGGCGACTTCGATGCGTACGCCATCGGTCGTGGTTGCGCTTTCGTGGGCGTGGGCCAGAACCAGGGCACGGACATTACTGCGGCGTTCAATTTCGATCCGTGCCGCGACTATCCGTTCCGGGGTCGGCGAGGTGTCGATAATGCCGCTGTCGGCATCGACAATTACGGTCGTACCCTCGGCCACCTCGGCCAGTTGCGGCCCGACCGCGACCAGCGTCGGGATTCCCTGGGCGCGGGCGAGAATGGCGATATGCGAAGTCGGACCACCCTGAGCGGTGATGATCGCCGCCACCTGGGCGCGTTCCAGCGCTGGAAAATCGGAGGGCACGAGGTCATCGGCGATAAGTACCGCGTTCGGCGGAAGCTCCGGAACCGGCACCTCGTCGCCGGCGAGTTTGCGCAATACCTGCCGTTCGATGTCGCGCAGATCAACCGCACGTCCGGCGAGCAAGGGGTTAGCGGTGGCGATCAGCGCTTCGCACTGGGTTTCGGCCGCCGCACGCCACGCGAAGGCGGCGCTCTTCCCGGCCGCGATCAGACCGTTGGCGTAAGCGAACATTTCCGGGTCTTCAGCGAGAACACAGTGTGCAGAAAAAATCTCGGCCTGTTCGATGAGGCCACGACGTTCGGCCTCGGACACGGCCGACTCGATGTCGCCGGCGACCGCGTGCAGCGCGGCGGCCAAGGCGCGACGCTCAAGGATTTCGCCCTCGCCCTGTTCATTGATTTTTCCAAGCGCGTGATCAAAACGGGCGGTAACGCCGATCACCAGACCCGGCGACGCGACTACGCCGGCCAGTTGGTTGGGCAGCAGCGTGCGCGCCGAGACGCCGGTCGGGACGACTGGCGCTGTATGTGCTGCGGCGGTAACGGTTTCCAACGCAATGATGGCCGCTTCGAGCGCATCGCCGGCATTCGCGCCGACGGCGCTAAGCTGCACTTCCTCGCCCTCAGCAATGGCCAGGCCCATGATCGCGGTGACGCTGCGTGCATTGGCGCTCCTGCCACGGGCCTGGATCTCGACAGCGGCAGCAAACGGCTTCACCGCATTGGCTAACAGCGCGCACGGCCGGGCATGCAGGCCACCGGCGTGATGTACCACGGCCCAGCCGGTGGCGGTTTCCTGTTCAACCGAAGTAGCGGGAACCGCAGTAATCGCAGTGGGATTGGTCACTGTGCGGGGCGAATCGCTGTCGTCAAGCGTGAGCAGTGCATCGCCGGCGGCGACGGTGCGGCATTCGCTGCGCCAAGTGATGGGGTGTTCGTCGCCGTTCTCGATGACCAGTATGGTTATTGCAGATTTGCCCTGGCGCCTGAGCACCGCGATGTCGAACTCGATTAGCGGCTGTCCGGTACGCACGGCATCACCCTGAGCGACACGGGCGACAAACCCTTCGCCTTTCAGCAGCACCGTGTCGATCCCGATATGCAGCAGAATTCGCGCGCCGTTTTCCGCCTCCAGGATGCATGCATGGCGGGAAGCGTGCAGTTGCACGATATGGCCGGCACAGGGGGCAAACAACACCCCCTCGGACGGATCGATAGCCAGGCCGTCACCCATCATGCGCCCGGCGAACACCGGGTCGGGAACGGCCTCGATCGGCACGACGGCACCGTTCGCGAAAGCCGACAGGTTCAGTTGCGGGGAGGTCATCGAAGTCTCCAAATGCCAGGGCCGGGTTGGCGGGTCGGGTGAGGTGTAGACACCGACATCCAACGATAGAAACCAGTGTAGTACCACTTTTATCGGCCTGTCAATATCCGGCGCAACTTATTTCCCGTCGTTTTCCAATGCACACGAGCAACTTCATAAGAAATATCGGACAAATCCTTACGCAACGACTGCATGGCATAGTGTTGACCTGTTTGTACAGTGGTACTATAGTGGCCTTATTAAAAATCAGACATTGATTTCTATGACCACGCACATCACCGGTTGCATCCTGACTCCCGACGGCTGGATTCGCGGCTCGCTCTCCTTCAACGGCCGCATCACCGCCATTGACGGCGATGAAGTCGCCGCGCCACGCGACGGCGAGCGACTTGTCTTGCCCGGATTCATCGACCTGCACGTGCACGGCGGCGGCGGCGCCGACGTGATGGACGGCAACGGCGCGATTGATACCGTTGCCCGCACCCACGCCCGCCATGGCACGACCAGCCTGCTGGCCACGACAATGACTGCCCCGCACGAGAACATTGAGCGCGCACTGGTCGACGTCGGCAGTGCGATGCGCGAACGCCCCAGTGGCGCAGCGCGGGTGCTTGGCGTGCACCTTGAGGGACCGTTCATCAACCCCGGCAAGCTGGGCGCCCAGCCCGACTTTACGCGCGCCGGCACGATCGAGGAACTGAGCACGCTGCATGCACTGGCAGCGATCCGCATACTGACCCTGGCACCCGAAATTACCGGTCACCTCGACTTCATCCGGCAACTGAAGATTGCCGGCATCGTGGCGCAAGTCGGTCACAGCAATGGCAGCTACGAAGACGGCGTGGCCGCGCTCGATGCCGGTGCAGGCGGCTTCACGCACCTCTTCAACGCCATGAGCGAATTGCACCACCGCAAGCCCGGGATGGTCGGTGCGGCATTGGCGCATGCCGAATACGCCGAGATCATCCCGGATCTGCTGCACGTTCACCCGGGGGCAATTCGTGCGGCGCGGCGCTCGATCCCCAAGCTTTATTGCGTGACCGACTCAACCTCCGGTGCCGGCATGCCTGATGGCCGCTACCACCTGGGCTCACAAACCGTCACCAAGTGCCTGGGCGGCGTGCGTCTGGCCGACGGCACCCTGGCCGGCAGCGTACTGACGATGGACCAGGCTTTCCGCAATCTGGTATCGATCGGCATCCCGCCGCATGATGCAGTGCGCCACGTGTCGACCAACCCCGCCGACTATCTTGGCGAACACGAGCGCGGCCGCCTGCACTGCGGCGCCCATGCCGATATCGTTGTCATGTCATCCGACCTGCAACTGACCCACACATTCGTCGAAGGAGAATCGATTGAACTCACTCATGCTTGATGAGGCCCGCTCGGCACCCGAGAGCGTTGCCGCTCAACTCGCCGCTGACGGCGAGCGCTACGCCGCCCTCGGTGCTTCGCTACGCGCACGGCCACCCACGGCGGCCGTAACCATCGCCCGTGGCAGTTCGGACCACGCCGCCAGTTACCTGGCCTACCTGTTGATGGCGCGCTACGGGCAACTGGTCACCTCGCTGCCGATGTCGCTGGTCACCGTTTACCATGCGCCGCTGGTTACCCAAGGAACACTCGCGGTGGCGATTTCGCAATCGGGTCGCAGTCCGGATCTGATCGAACCCATCGAAGTTTTCCGCCGAGGCCAGGCCACCACGGTGACGCTGATCAACGACGCGGACTCGCCGCTAGCCGCTGCATCGGAATGGGTCATGCCTTTGCACGCCGGCGCCGAAAAAAGCGTGGCCGCGACCAAGAGCTTCATCTGCAGCCTGAGCGCGGGCGCACGCCTCGCTGCCAGTTGGCAGGATGACCACGAGCTGATGACGGCACTGGGCAGACTTCCCGAAGCTTTGCGCGCCGCCTGCGCCCTCGACTGGTCGGCCGGCATCGAAGCGCTGGCCGGGGCCGAGCGCATGATGGTCATTGGCCGCGGCACCGGCTTGGCGGTGGCCCAGGAAGCCGCGCTGAAGTTCAAGGAAACCTGCATGATCCAGGCCGAGGTATTCAGCAGCGCCGAAGTCCAGCATGGGCCGATGGCGCTGGTCGATGCCGGCTACCCGATGCTGGTATTCGCACCGCGCGGCCCGGCGCAGGCCGGTCTGATAACCCTGGCGGCACAGATGCGGGGACGCGGTGCAAGCGTGCTTCTCGCCGCAACGCCGGATATCGTTGAACGGCAGCTAACGCTTGCCAGCACCGGCTGCGACGACCTCGATCCAATCGCCGCGATCCAGAGCTTCTACGTACTGGTCGAGGCGATCGCGCGCGCGC
>JANNNT010000628.1:0-2099 GCA_031398685.1 Rhodocyclaceae bacterium
CCGCCCATGCTGTGCCCAACCAGGATCAGTTGTGTCGCTCCGGTCTCGGTGAGGACCTCGTCTATGCGTCGGGAGACGGGTTCCACATAGGTCTCGATACTCGTATAGATCGGTTCCAGATTGATCGTTGCCACGATCCAGCCGGCCGCCTCAAGGCGTCGGCGCAACCACCACCACGCCGCTCTTGAACAGCCGTAGCCGTGAATCAGCAGCAAGGGCGGGCGCCCATTGCCTGGCATCAGGCGATCGCTCCCCATCCACCAACGTTCAAAGGGCGAAATCAACACGAAGTTAACGACAAAAGCGGCACATTCAGCCAGAAACATGCCGACGGCCCTAATCAGCCCCAGGCGCGGCGATGGCGAATGATAGACCGAGGCATAGACATAAGTCACACCGGTTATCCAGACTCGCAACCCCAATATTCCCACCAGCGCGAACAGGCTGGCGCCAAGCACGGAGACGTCAAGATAAAGCCAGGCAAGCGCCGCATAGAGGGCAAACTCAAGGGCAATAAACACGCGAAGAACGGTGGCAAGCATAAAAGCTAATGCTCCTCAGGCGCGGGTAAACATCCGCAGAATGATTCCTTGGTTCCTGCCCGATCAGCCCAGGTACGAAGCCTTGATCATGTCGGACGCTTTTTCGGCAATCATGACGGTTGGCGCATTGGTGTTGCCGCCAACCAGCACTGGCATGATGGAAGCATCGACCACTCTCAGGCCGCTCAACCCGTGCACGCGCAACTGGGAATCCACGACGGCCAGTGGATCATTACCCATCTTGCACGTACCCACCGGATGGTAAATGGTTTCCGCCTTGTTACGGATAAAGTGCCGGATGTCTTCGTCGGACACCACGTCGCGTCCCGGGGCAATCTCCTCACCGCGATACGCATCGAAGGCTTTTGCCGAAAGAATCCTGCGCCCCAGCTTGACGCCGCGCACCATGTGCTCGATGTCTTCCGGATGCGTGAGGTATCTGGCGCGGATATCCGGCGGAGCAAACGGGTCGCTAGCCTGCAGGCGAATCTCGCCCCGGCTCCTTGGATGCAGATTACACACATGCAGCGAATAACCTTCACCGCACAAGAACTTCAAATCCCGCGCATGGTCACGCAACTTTCCGGGGCTAAAGTGGAATTGCAGGTCAGGCAACACTTCGTCGGGCGAGCTTCGGGTGACAACACAGGCCTCTGCACCGTTGGTGGTAAACATCCCCCGACCCGATGCCAGATAACGAACCAGTTCAACTCCGCTGCGCAACACATTGCGCCAGGTGATGCCATAAGAGACTGGCTTGGTGCAGGCTTGGACGAGTATTACGTCGAGGTGATCCTGCAAGTTCTGACCGACGCCCGGCAGGTGATGCCGGGGTTCAATACCGATCTGCCGGAGTTGCTGACGATCCCCCACCCCGGACAACATCAGCAAGTGCGGACTTTGAATGGCTCCCGCTGACAGAATAACCTCTCGACGCGCCCGGATCTCCTGCAAGCGCCCCTGATGTTGATACTCAATTCCGACCGCGCAGTTTTGCTCAAACAGCACCCGGGTCGCGTGCGCCTTCGTAATCACCGTCAGGTTGGCACGCGATCGGGCGGGTGCCAGATAGCCCCGCGCCGTACTGCACCGCCGACCGCACTTCTGCGTCACCTGAAATGGCCCTACACCTTCTGTTTTCGGCCCATTGAAGTCAATGGTATACGGCAGACCGACTTCCACGCCGGCGTCAATGAAGACCTTGGTCAGCGGACTGGGGCTGCGCAAATCAGCCACGTTAAGCGGCCCGCCCGTCCCGTGGTATTCGGAACCTCCACGCTCCTGATTCTGCGAACGTTTGAAGTAAGGCAAGACATCGGCGAACGCCCAGCCCGGGTTGCCCAGCGCCGCCCATTGATCGTAATCCGCCGGATGGCCACGCAAGTAACACATCGCGTTCGATGAACTACTGCCGCCCAAGGTACGCCCGCGCGGCCAGAACATCCGTCGCCCAGCCATTTCCGGTTCACCCTGTGTGTAGAAATTCCAGTTCAGCACTCTGCTGCGCATCATCCACAGGATACCCATCGGCATATGAATGAATGGATGGCGATCCGG
>JANNNT010000705.1:0-7679 GCA_031398685.1 Rhodocyclaceae bacterium
CTGCCTTGAAGGCTGAAATCGCCCGGCTCAACAAGATCATCCAGGCGCTGATGGATCGCGCCGAAAACAGCGCCAGCGTTCACAGCTCCGATTTCAGTCTGTTCCAGACGGCGATCATGCTGGAAGACCAGGTCAGCACTCGCACCGCCGAGCTGCAGACGGCCCTGCGCGAGAACGAGAACATCAATCGCGCCCTGCGCGAATCCGAGGAGAAGTTTCGTAGCCTGGCGAACCAGTCCATGGTCGGCATCGTCATCATTGAGAATGGGAAGTTCAGCTACTCCAATGGCAAGTTCAACGCCATTTTCGGCTACGGCGCCGATGAGGTTCTGATGCTGGGTCTGTCCGACACGGTTATCGAGAGCGAACGTCCTTTTGTTGCAGAGATCATGCGCAAGCAACTCAGTGGCGAAATCGAAGCGCTGGAATTCGTATTCCGCGGCTTGTGCAAGGACGGTGCCTTGATCGACATCGAAGTTCACAGCACCATTATGAAACTCGGCGGCAAACTCGCACTGATTGGCCTGATCAGCGATGTAAGCGAACGACTACGCAGTGCGCAGCAGATTGAAAATCTGGTCCAGGAACAGAATGCGATCCTGAATAGCCGCATCGTAGGTTTCGTTAAACTAAAGGATCGTCAATTCGCCTGGATAAACGCCGCGTCCGCCGAAATTGTCGGCCACACCCGGGATGATCTGATCGACCAGCCAATCCGTATCCTTTTTCCAAGCGATCAGGCGTATTGCGAATTCGCCAAAGCCGCTCATCCCGTTATTCAGAGCGGCGAAATCTTCCGTACCGAAACCCAGTTTCAGCGCAAGGACGGCTCGCTTGGATGGTACAAACTCGATGGTGCGCGACTCCATCCGGGCAGCGATGAGTCGATATGGTCGTTCGTTGACATCACGGAAATGAAGTCCCTCTTAAGGGAACTCGAACAGCACCGCCATCACCTCGAAGAACTCGTGTTTTCGCGCACCGTTGAACTCGCCGAAGCCAAGGACGCCGCTGAAGCTGCCAACCGAGCCAAGAGCATATTTCTGTCTACCATGAGCCATGAACTGCGCACGCCGATGAATGGCATCATGGGCATGACCGACCTGGCGCTGCGCCGTGCCAGCGACCCCCGGCAGATTGACTACCTGACCAAGAGCATGGGCGCTTCGAAGCATCTGCTGGCCATCATCAACGACATCCTCGACATCTCCCAAATTGAAGCTGAGCGCCTGACGCTCGAAGAGAGCAATTTCGTTCTCGCGCAAGTGATTGAAGACGCCCTCCACATGGAGGACGAGCAGGCGCTTGCCAAAGGGCTGCACCTGACTATGGATATCGCCCCGGCACTGCCGGAACTGTTGTGCGGCGACGCCTTGCGCCTGAAACAGATCCTGCTCAATTTCGTCGGCAACGCCATCAAATTCTCCGGGCACGGACAAATCACCGTGCGTGCGCATGCCCTGGACGAAGACAGCCACAGCCTTTTGCTGCGCATCGAGGTTAGCGATCAGGGCATCGGCCTTACCCCCGAACAGCAGGGTCGGTTGTTCCACGCCTTTACTCAGGCGGACGGTTCATCGACGCGCAAGTACGGAGGCGCAGGTTTGGGCCTGATCATCTCCAAACGTCTGGCCCAACTAATGGGGGGCGATGTAGGGGTGGTCAGTGAAGCAGGCATCGGCAGCACCTTCTGGACAACAGCCCGGCTGAAGCGGGCGATCATTGGCCAGTCACCTCATGGCACTCCGGCAACGGAATCATCACGCGAGTTGCTGGCACGCCGATTCCCTGGCCGTCGCGTGTTGGTGGCGGAAGACGATCCAATGAATCAGGAAGTGGCTCGTTTTTTGTTGGAGGACGCACGCCTGGTGCCGGTTGTGGTGAGTAACGGCCGGGAAGCGGTCGAACAGGCGCGAGAGGGCGGCTACGCGTTGATCCTGATGGACGTGCAGATGCCAGTCATGGACGGTCTGGAAGCGACCCGTGTCATTCGCCAGTTGCCCGGCTCGTCGGTCATCCCGATTCTGGCCATGACCGCCAATGCCTTCCACGAAGACCGCGACCGCTGCCTGGGAGCCGGGATGAACGATCATATCGGCAAGCCGATCGACCCCGAGGCCCTCTGTGCGACCGTGTTGTATTGGCTGCAAAAGGCAGACCCTCCGGGGCAAAACTCATCAACGGCCGCTACAACCGGAATGGTTTGATGCTCAATCAGTGTATGGGTGTATAGTGTTTTATCGTAGTCATGATGCATATGAAGCCAACGTTTCCCGACCAATGGCGATCCAGAATCGACAACTACAATACACTCGCGAAGGGAGAAGACCATGAGTATTCAGGGCGCAATACGTACCGCGCAATCCACAGCAACGGACGTGCGTCAGGCCGTGCAGGAGTTTCACGCCGAGGTGCAGCAGCCAGACATGGCGCTGGTCATTTTTTTCTGCTCCAGCCGCTACGACCTCGATGCCCTGGCCTAAGAGATGAACCGACTCTTTACCGGCGTCAAGGTTGTTGGGTGCACGACGGCCGGCGAAATTGGCCCTGCCGCTTACTGTGACTACAGTCTTTCCGGCGCGAGTTTTCCCTCAGGTAGCTTCACGGCAGTGGCCGGTCTTTTTGATCGGCTGCAGCAGTTCGATATCGCCCGGGGACAGGCTTTCACCAACACTCTGCTGCAACAAATAGAGGCTCAAAGCCCGGTCAGTGGCGCCGGGGATTGTTTCGCCTTCCTGTTGATCGACGGGCTGTCCGTGCGTGAGGAACCCGTCGTGAGGACCTTCCAGAATGTGCTGGGCAAGATCCCGCTGGTCGGAGGTTCGGCTGGCGACGATCTCAAGTTTGTTCGCACCTGGGTGTTCCACGACGGCGCCTTCCACACCGATAGCGCCATGCTGATGCTGGTTTCCACCACGCAACCTTTCAAGATTTTCAAGACCCAGCATTTCGTCAGCGACAACGAAAGGCTGGTCGTGACCGAGGCCGACCCCGCCCTGCGCATCGTCAAGGAAATCAATGGCCTGCCGGCCGCCGAAGAATATGCCAGGGTGGTCGGTTCGACGGTAGCCGAACTCGGCTCATTACGTTTCGCCAACTCGCCCGTTGTCGTGGTCATCGATGGAACTGACTATGTCCGCTCCATCCTGAAAGCCAATGCGGACGGCAGCCTGACTTTCTTCTGTGCCATCGACGAAGGCCTGGTTCTTCGAGTAGCCCATGGCGAAGATCTTCTGGACAGCCTGAAGCAGACCTTCGAGACAATTCGGGCAGAAATCGGTACACCGCAAGCAGTACTGGCCTGCGACTGCATCCTGCGCAATCTGGAGATCACGCAAGATGGCCTGAAAGAGCGGGTTGGTGAAGTTTTCCGTGACAACAACGCGGTTGGCTTCAGTACCTACGGAGAACAGTACGGCGGCGTGCATGTCAATCAGACGCTGACCGGCATTGCTTTCGGTAACCCGCGGGGCCAATAACGCGATGTCTGAAACCACCGTGCCCCCTTCAGCACCGGATGAACAGGCCCTGCTTAAGGAAGTCGCTCGTCTCAACAAAATGGTCAATGCGCTGATGAATCGCGCCGAGAGAAGCGCGAGCATGCAGGGTTCTGATTTCGGCATGTTCCAGACGGCCGTGATGCTTGAAAACCAGGTGCGCAACCGTACCGAGGCGCTGGAAGAGGCCGTGCGTGAAAACGAAAAGATCAACCGTGCCCTGCAGCACGCCAAAGCACAGATGGAAATGGAGATCGATGAACGCAAACGCGCTCATGCCGCGCTCGAACACGAAAAAGACGAGCAGAGAATTCTTATCAAAAAGCTGGAGGAGGCGCACAACCAGCTTCTGCAATCAGAAAAACTGGCCTCCATCGGCCAGTTGGCCGCCGGTGTCGCCCACGAAATCAACAATCCGATCGGTTTCGTCAATTCCAACCTCGGAACCTTGAAAACCTACGTCAGCGACATGCTGCGAGTCATCGACACCTACGAGTCCGGCCAGCACCTGCTGGCGGTGGATCCTGATCTGCACAGACGCGTCAAAGAAGCCTGTGAGAAAGCCGACCTCGAGTACCTGCGTGAAGACATTGGCAAGCTGATCGCCGAGTCGATCGATGGCACGGTTCGGGTGCGTCGGATTGTGCAGGATCTGCGTGATTTTTCGCGAGTCGACAGCGTCGAATGGCAGTGGGCGGATCTGCACGCCGGACTGGAAAGCACCCTTAATGTGGTGTGGAACGAGATCAAGTATAAAGCCGACGTGGTCCGCGAATTCGGCCCTCTCCCGCAGGTCCAGTGCCGTCCCGCGCAGATCAACCAGGTCTTCATGAACATGCTGGTCAATGCCGTCCAGGCCATCCCGGAACACGGCACCATCACGCTACGTAGCGGCTGCGCCGACGACAAGGTCTGGGTTTCAATCTCCGACACCGGAAAGGGCATCCCGCCCGAGTTGATGACTAGAGTTTTCGACCCCTTCTTCACCACCAAACCGGTGGGCCAGGGAACCGGGCTCGGACTCTCTGTCTCCTATGGCATAATCGACAAGCACGGTGGCCACATCGACCTTCAAAGCAAGCCCGGTCAAGGCACCACGTTTACCATCTGGTTGCCTATGCAACGCTCGTCCAGCGAAGATCAGGCCTTAGACAACGGGACTTGACTAAAACACAATTAACAGCATTGTTGAAGGAGTTGAAAAGCAGTACTTTGAATTGATGTACATCTGAGTTTAGGGAATACTCAATTTGGAACCCTCGTTCAGCACCGAGTCGTTCTCAGTCGAGGCCGTAGATTGAATCGTGACTTTAACCAGTCAAGAGAGCAGTAACCTGACTTTGCATCCTCATTGATAAGGAGATTTCCGTGTCCGGACAAGTCCATGCTGCAATACAGAAGATCATTGCCAGTCGTTCAAATGGCAACCCCGCCTTGGCGCAGGCGACCAGTACCAAGCTCCTGATGAAGGGTATCGACCCGTCCAAGTGGTCACCTGCCTCAGCCGACGACCCGGCCATACTGGCCAAGGTCAAGCAAGCCGCCGCCGATTTCGGCGTTACCGTATAAATAGAACGGATTTCCCAGGAGCTCTGCAATGAAGACCTATTCAACCCTGAACACAGACCTGCAAGCCGTCGCCACGGAGTTGGCCGCCAACTTGCCGGGAAAGCCAACGTTTGTCCTCTATTTCCATTCCACCCGGTTTGATGCCGGCGCAGTGGCTTCCTTGCTTTCCCGGACTTTTCGCGGCGTTCCTTTGCTCGGCTGTTCAACGGCGGGTGAAATTGCGACCGGCGCGATGCTCGATGGTGGTCTGGTGGTCGCTGCCTTTGAGACGGATGAAATACCCAAGGCCGAGGTCGTCGCCATTGCTGACGTCAATGTCAAGGAGGCCCTCGCCAAGCTCACCGGTGCGTTCGAAACCACGGATTTTTCCACCCACGTGGGCCTGATCCTGATGGACGGCATGTCCGGGAAGGAGGAAGGCGTACTGGAGTCGCTCGGGGATTGCACCGACCTGACGTTCGTTGGCGGTTCGGCTGGAGACGACCTCAAATTCGCCAAGACGGACGTATATGCCAATGGACAGAAAGCCACGGGCGCCGGCGCTATTGCGCTATTGCATGTACCCGCCGGTTTCGATCTGATCAAGACCCAGAGCTTCTGCACCACCGGAAAGACCCTTACGCCCACCCGCGTCGATAGCGCGACCCGTGCCGTACTGGAGTTCGATGGCCAACCAGCGGCTCAGGCCTATGCAGCGGCGGTCGGTGCGGCATCGGCCGATGCCGCCACCGGCGCGTTCATGACCTCCCCCCTCGGCCTCATGGCGGGCGACGAGCCGTTCGTCCGCTCGCCCCAGCGTTTTGATGGCGAAAAGCTGCATTTCTACTGCGGCGTTCGTGAAGGTGTCGAACTGGCCGTGCTCAAGGGCACCGACATCGTCGCCGACACACGTGCCGAACTCGCCAAGTACAACTTCCGTTCGCTGGTCGTATTCAACTGCATTTTGCGCACCTTGGACCTGAAGGCACAAGCGAAAACAGAGGCCTACGGTAAGCTTTTTACGCGCCCGACCATTGGTTTTTCAACCTACGGTGAAGCGTATATCGGGCATATCAACCAGACCGCAACGATACTCGCGTTGCGCTAGGCGTGGCACGCGTACCTCGTCCAGCACCTCTGGACGAGGCAGGCGCTCATCGATCAACCATAATCGGGGACAATCAATATGTTTTTCAGGGACAAAAAGGACGTAGCTGATCTCGAGCGGTTTCACACTCGTGTTGAAGCGCTGGAGTCTGAACTGACCCAGGCGCGTAGCGAAAATGAGCGGTTACGGTCGGAATTGGTGAGTATTCGTCGTGACCTGGATCAGGCTCGGAGCGCTGAGGAGCGACTAAAGTCCGAAAACTCAGACAACGCTGATCGCACCGCACAGGCTGTGGTCATGACAAGCGCCCTGGAAGCGGATCTGCAAACCACACGTGTCCAGCTTAGCGCCATGACCGCTCGCATGGAACAAGCAAAGTCCGGGGTTGAGGGCGTAATGAGCCAGCTTGCGGAATCCGGACAATCGATCTCTGAGACGAATACCAAGCTGGCCGAGCTCATTCACGAGTTCACCGGCATCCAGGCCCTCACGGGTGAAGTGAGAGACATCGCCAACCAGACCAATCTGCTTGCACTGAACGCCGCGATCGAAGCCGCGCGGGCGGGTGAACAAGGCCGGGGCTTTGCCGTCGTGGCGGACGAAGTACGCAAGCTATCCGAGAAATCCACCCGAGCGGCGGGAGAAATTGCCAGCCTGACCAATATGCTCACGACCCGAACATCGGACATCAACTCGAACCTCGACACGGGTATGAACCATCTGTTCTCGTCCGTCGATAAAGTGGAGCAAACCTTGACCCTACTGTATCAAGCTTGAAATCCGGCCGAGAAAAACCACTCGTGTTTGCGTGTCCATGTGGGAGTTTCCCGTGGGAAACTCCTATTCGGCCCGAGATAACAGGCTGTGGAAGGTCCCTACAAGCGGTCAGCTTGTAGAGCGTGCCAACCCAAGAGAACAGAACACCTGCGTACGAGAATCAGCAGCCACCTCAACCAGCGTTATTCCGGACCAACGACCTGCACCTCACCTGCAAGACGTGCGAGCGTCTCTTGCGAAGGCGGTGTTGCTCCGGCCGCCAGACAGGCGCCTGAACCGGCCGCTATCGAAGCGCGCAAATGGGTATCCCAGCCCAGTTCGGGGTGATGCATCAGGCTGCAGAGCAGGCCTGCGAGGCTGCAATCTCCGGCACCTACGGTATCCACAACCTTGATCGCTGGCGGGGTCGCGCGCCAGGTTCGATCCCCGACATAAAGCGCTGCGCCTTCCGAACCCCGTGTATAGAGGAAAGCGGCGGCCGGGTTCATCGCCCGCAGTTGTGCGAACGCGCCCTCTTCATCCTCCGTACGGAAAAGACCACGCAGGTCTTCTTCGGAAACTTTGATGAGGTCGGCAATGGCGGCCATGCGAGCGAGGATGGCGTCATAACTCTTGTCCATCGCCACCCGGTAATTGGGATCGTAGCTGATGTGTACACCTTGCTTTTTCAAGCGTTCGGCCAGTCCGACCAGTCGTTCGGCCAGTGGCTGGCGAGCCAGGCTGATGCCACCAAAATGCGCCCAGCGTAC
>JANNNT010000706.1:0-4260 GCA_031398685.1 Rhodocyclaceae bacterium
GCTTGCAGGAGGCGCGTTGCCTGTAGTCATCCGCGCCGGCAAAGCCGTGCAGTGGTCCGGTTACCAGATCATCGAATTCATAAACGGTAACGGCCTGGCGCAGGCGTTGTTCGTCAAACAGGCCGGGGAAACGTTTCAGCTTGGCGGCTGCGGTGGGCTTGAGTGTTTGCAGAAAGTGCCTGGTGTAGACGCGATTGAAGCCACGTCCCAGATGGTGGCCGCACGCGGTCAGGTCGAGCGGTGCGCTGATCGCCGCCGCCGCCGCGCAGAGGTAGCGGGCAGCCAATGACTCGCGCTCGCCCAGCCACTTAAGCAAGGCATTGCCGCCGAGCGAGACACCGACGGCGAAGATCGGTCGGTCAGGGTGCTGGTGTTTCAGCCGTTGCAGTATCCAGTCGATCTCTTCGCTGTCGCCCGAGTGGTAGGCGCGGGGTAGGCGGTTGGGTTCGCCGGAACATCCCCGGAAATGGATGACCACACCGCCCCAGCCGATGGCCGTCAGCGTGTGCATGAGCGAAAGTGCATAGTGGCTGTTGGAACTGCCTTCGAGGCCGTGAAAGAGCACGACGAGCGGGGTGTGTTCGTTGCTCAGCGTGGAGTGGGCGGTTTCGTTCCAGTCGAGGTCGATGAAGTCCGCGTCGGGTGTTTCCCAGCGCTCTCGTCGGTAGGGGTGGGCGCCGGGCTTGATCAGCAGCGGGTAGATGGTCTGGGCATGGCCGCCGGGCAGCCACTTCGGCGCGTGGTAGGCACTCAATGCAGGGTTCGCTGGAGGTTGTTGTGCGGGTCGCTGTTGGATTCCATGGCGCTGGTATCGGCAGCGGCCGACGTGTGGTGCGCGAGCAGGCGCCAGCCATTGGGGCCACGCTGAAATACGTTGGTGGAGAGCATCGGCCCGTGCGGCATCGATTCGTCGCCAAGGTAGAGTGTTTCAACAACGCTATGGACGTCGAGCATGGCCCCTTTCCAGCGGACGCTGTGCGTGATGTGCACGGTGAGCCGGGGATTGTTGGCAAAAATGGTGCTCCAGCTGTCGCGGATGGCGAGTGGCCCGGTCAGGCGTTGTCCGGTCGGGTGGATGCAGACGATTTCCTCATCATCGGCCCAGACGCTCATCAGCGCGTCGATGTCGCCACGGCCGATGGCTTCGTAGAAAGCGTCTTCCGCGTCTTCGGCGCTGGCGAACATGACATTCATCGGGCAGGTTCTTTCAAGTGAGCATTGCTGTCGGCATTCAGGCACGCCTCAAGCAGGCGCTGTGGCTCCAGTTTGTTCAGGCAGTTGAGGTGGCCCAGTGGGCATTCGCGCTTGAAGCAGGGGCTGCATTCGAGATTGAGGCTGATGATTTGCGCGCGCTCGGAGAGCGGCGGCGTAAACCCCGGCGACGACGATCCGTACACGGCGACCAGCGGCCGGTCGAGCGCTGCCGCAACGTGCATGAGGCCGGAATCGTTGCAGACCACGACGCTGGACGCGGCGATGAGGTCAATGGCCTGGGTCAGCGAGGTCGTGCCGCAGAGGTTTTTTGGCGCGGTGGCGGGCGCGGCCAGGCGGACGATGTCGTCGCCGATCGCCTTGTCCTTCGGCGAGCCCAGCAACCAGATGGCGTAGCCGTGCTTCGCCAGTTCATCGGCCAGGGTCGCGAAATGACGCGCCGGCCAACGCTTGGCCGGGCCGAATTCGGCACCGGGGCAGAAGACGGCTATATTTTCCGGGCGCTGAAGTCCGAGGGCGTCAAGCGTTGCCGCTTGCTGCTCAGCGCTTGACCTCAGGCGGGGCAGCGGTAGCGGTCGGGGGAGCGCTGCTCCGGGCGCTTCGGCAAGTTGCGCAAAGCGTTCAGCCATTTGCGGCAGCGCGATTTCGTCCAGTGCGTGGCGGTGGTTGATCAGGCCGTAGCGTGATTCGCCGGTAAAACCGACGCGCTCCGGAATTCCAGCCAGAAAGGGAATGAGCGCCGACTTGAGCGAATTGGGCAGAATGTAGACGCGCTGGTAGCCGGCTTGCGCCAGTTCGCGTGCCAGACGGTAACGCGCTTTGAAGGAAAGCTCGCCGTGCGCGAAGGGATTGTCGACGATCCGCCCGATTTCCGGCATGCGCTGAAGAACCGGAGCCACCCAGCGGGGCGCCAGCGCATCGAGTTGCAGGCCCGGAGTATGCCCGTGCAGCCGCATGAACAGGGGTTGTGCCATGACGGTGTCGCCAATCCAGGCGGGGGCGACGATCAGTGCTTTCATGACTTGGCGCTCAGGTGGGTCACCAAGCTTCGGCGATTGATGAGGTTCAGTGATGCCCTTTGGGCGCTTCACCTTTGAAGACGTAGCGTGTGCTGCAGTAGGGGCAGACGGCCTCACCGGTTTGCAGAACATCGAGAAAAACGCGCGGATGCTGGCACCACAGCGGCAAGCTTGGCGTTGGGCAGTGCAATGGCAAATCGTGTGCGGAAACTTCGATGGTGAGTATGTCGGCCATAATATTTTCCGATGGAATGGGTGGATTGGTGTAACTGGTCGGTGGGCGGTAATGGCGAGGTGGGCGAAATGCAGGTTCTGGAGTGTGTCACGATCCGCCCCGACTATGACTTTCTCTCCATCTGCTGCAAATTTCGAAAGCGAAATTCTAGCCCATTTCACTCGCCGGTAGTGTTTTCCAATTCAGGTAAAATAGCCGCTTTCCTCTGATGCCAAGGCTTATCTCATGGTCTGGAAACCCAATGTCACTGTTGCCGCCGTACTTGAGCGCGACGGCAAATTTCTCCTCGTCGAAGAGGAAACCGACGATGGAATCCGCTACAACCAGCCGGCTGGCCACCTCGAATGTCGCGAGGCGCTGACTGACGCCGCCATTCGTGAGGCGCTTGAGGAAACCGGATACAGCTTCGTGCCGCAGTTTCTGGTCGGCGTCTATACCTGGCGTGCCGAGTCCAAGGATATAACCTACCTGCGTTTTGCCTTTGGCGGCGAAATTACGGGGCACGATACACTGCGCCAGCTTGACGACGGCATTATCGCCGCACACTGGCTGACGCTGGACGAAATTCGTGCGCTGGAACCCCGCCACCGCAGTCCATTGATTCTGCGTTGCATTGAAGACTGGCAAGCCGGAAAGCGCTATCCGCTTGAACTGATCACCCACTACGCATGAGGCTGCTGGGCTGCTTCCTGCTGTTGTGGTCGCTGACGGTGTGGGCTGACGAACAGGTTTCCGTGTGCTTCAACTACGGCTGTGCGGCGCAGGCTGAAGTCGTTTATAGCAACAGGCAGTTACGCAAGATCGGGCGGGTTCTGCGTGTGGCAGACGACGCGGCAGAGGAGCGCGATGCGATCGCCGTGGCCATTGGCCACCTGCTCGGGTGGGCGGGCAAGCAGACACCGATCTCGGCGGATCGGGGCGGCAACTACGTCGACGATGAGGTGTCCGGCAGGATGGATTGCATCGATCACTCGACGACCACAACGCGCCTGTTGCAGATGATGGAAACTCGTGGTTTGCTGCGCTTCCACCGGGTGCTGGAGCCTGTCATGAGGCAGCGCTACCTGGTATTGATCCATTATTCGGCGCTGATCGAGGAGGTGTTGCCTGCCAATGCGGGCGGGGAACCGGGGCGATACGTGGTGGATAGCTGGTTTGTTGATAACGGCCAACCGGCGGTAGTGATGCCGCTGGCGAGTTGGCTTGCAGGAGAAGGTCCGAATGTCGGCGATTAAGAACAAGGGAAAGACGGTGGTCGTCGGGTTGTCCGGCGGCGTTGATTCGGCGGTGGCGGCGCTGCTTCTGAAGGAGCAGGGCTGGAACGTGATCGGCCTGTTCATGAAGAACTGGGAGGACGACGACACCGACGAGTACTGTTCATCGCGCCAGGATCTGATCGACGTGATGAGTGTTGCCGACAAGATCGGCATCGACGTCGAGGTGGTGAATTTCGCCAAGGAATACCGGGAGCGCGTGTTTGCAACCTTCCTCAAGGAATACCAGGCCGGTCGTACCCCGAACCCCGACGTGCTGTGCAACTCGGAAATCAAGTTTCGCGCCTTCCTCGATCACGCCATGACCCTGGGCGCTGAAAAAATTGCCACCGGCCATTACGCCGGCGTGCGCGAGTTCAATGGCGCGTTCCAACTGCTGAAAGCCGAGGACGGCACAAGGATCAGAGCTACTTCCTGCATCGCCTCAACCAGCAGCAGCTCTCGAAGACGCTCTTTCCCCTCGCCGACATTTACAAGCGCGATGTCCGGAAAATGGCTGTGCAGGCCGATCTCCACGTGG
>JANNNT010000729.1:0-5049 GCA_031398685.1 Rhodocyclaceae bacterium
CGAAATGAACCACAGCCCGCGTTTCTGGGCCGTTGTCGGGCAGCTCTATCCGGATTACAAAGCGACTCGCGACGAGCTGAAAACCCTCGCGGCACATTGCCCGCAGTGGTGATCAGGGAGTGGAAACATCTCCATTTACAATCTGATTGCCAGCTCGGCTCGTTCGGCCGCTTTGATTTCGCGTTCGCGGCGAACTTGGGTACGCAGCGTGGAGATGCTGTAGGCAATGATTCCGCAGGACACGGTGAAGATGAGGATCGTAGCGGCTGCATAAATCGATGGATTTACGCCGCGCCGGGCATAGCCGAAAATAACCTGAGGCAGGGTCGTAACGCCGGGTCCAGACAAGAACTCGGAAACGACCACATCGTCAAATGACAAGGTAAAGGTCAGCATCCAGGCTGCGACCAGTGATGGCAGGATGTTAGGCAAGGTCACCAGAAAGAAAACCTGCGCCGGCCGGCACCCCAGATCCATTGCGGCTTCTTCTATCGTACGGTCCATTTCACGCAAGCGAGCAGCGATGACCACCGTGGCGTAAGCCATGCCCAGCAGGGTGTGGCCAATGACAATGGTCGTCACTCCTCTTTCGGGCCAGCCAATCGCGTGCTGCACGGCCACCATGAGCAACAACAGGGAGAGACCGACGATCACTTCGGGCATGACCAGTGGTGCACTCACCAGCCCGGAAAACAGTGAGCGGCCCCGGAAGCGCGAATAACGCACCAGCACAAAAGCGGCGAATGTTCCCAGAATGGTCGACAGGGTGCCGGTAATCACCGCCACTTTCAACGACAGGAAAAAACCGTCAACCAGACGCGAATCGTTGAGCAAGGCCAGGTACCAGCGCGTTGAAAACCCGGTGAAGATGCCGTCCTGGCGGGTGCTGTTAAACGAAAACAGGATCAGGAAAAACAGAGGGATATAAAGAAACAGATAGACCGCCCCCAGCCAGAAACGCCCCAGGTTATTCTGTAGAAATCGCGAAATGGCTTGCACGTCAATCCTCCGCCATCGCGTCGCGCTCGGCACCGTAATGGGCGTAGATCGCCATCGGCACCAGAATGAACAACACCATGACCACGGCCAGTGCGGCGGCGCGCGGCCAGTTGTTGCTGCTGAACATTTCGTCCCAGACCACACGTCCAATCATGATATTTTCGGCGCCGCCCAGCAGCGATGGAATGACGAACTCGCCGAGACAGGGAATGAACACCAGCATCGAGCCGGCAATAATGCCCGCTTTGCTCAACGGCACGGTAATCAGCCAAAAGGCATTCCACGGACTGGCACCCAAATCGTGGGCGGCCTCCAGCAAACGAAAGTCCATTTTCACCAGCGTGGCATAAAGCGGCAGGATCATGAAGGGACAATACACATAGGTCATGCCGACCAGCATCGAAATATCGGTATACAACATCAGCAGCGGCTCCTGCAGGATTCCGAGCCAGAGCAGAAAATTATTGACTACGCCCTGATCCGCCAGAATGCCTTTCCAGGCATAGACACGCAGCAGAAAGGATGTCCAGAACGGCAACATGACCAGCATCAGCAGCGCCGGCTGGATACTCTTTTTGGCACGGGCAATGAAATAAGCGAACGGGTAGCCGAGAAACAAACACAGCACGGTCGTCCACAAGGCATATTTCACCGAGGTGATGTAGGCCTCAAGGTAGATCGTGTCCCACCACACCATGGCGCCATCTTTATCCGCCTGCTCAAAAATCGACAGGTAGTTCTGGTACTTGAGCGTAATGCGCCAGGAACCGTCAATTGCCTGAAGCAGAGGGGCAAACGGATCAACGCCGTTGCCCATATCCGTCACGCTGATACGCAGCAGGATGAGGAAGGGAACCACGAAAAATATCAACAGCCAGACAAACGGCACGCCGATGACGAATCGCTTTCCGAGCCGAAGATGAGACCATTTCTCCAGATTCATGGGGCCTGCACCTTATTGTGTCAGGACGACGGGATCGATCTCATCCCACCAGAAAAACACCCGGTCTTCCCACGTGATATCGATGTTGGCCAGTCGACTGCTGTTGGCTTCGGTAATGACCACGGTACGTCCATCGGCCATTTCCACGATGAAGGAACTGTAACTGCCAAAATAGGCAATTTCACGTACTTTGCCGCTGAACAAATTCACGCCAACATCCGGCAGCTTTTTGGAAATGTAGATTTTTTCCGGCCGCACGGCCACCGCCAGAGGCATCCCGATGGCGCCGCCGATGCCGTGCGCGATGTGCATGACGCCCAAGCCGGTCGTGATTTCACAACGATCAGGTTCATCCACACTCAACTGGCCGTCGAACAGATTGATGTTGCCGATGAAATCAGCCACAAAGCGGTTGATCGGGCATTCATAGATTTCCTTGGGCGTACCCACCTGCAAAACCCGCCCGTGACTCATGACTGCAATGCGCGAGGCCATGGTCATCGCCTCTTCCTGATCGTGAGTCACCATCACCACTGTCACGCCGACGGACTCGATGATGTTGACCAACTCGAACTGGGTCCGTTGCCGCAATTTTTTGTCCAGCGCACCCAAGGGCTCATCGAGCAACAGCAACTGCGGTTTCTTGGCCAGACTGCGCGCCAGTGCCACGCGCTGCTGCTGCCCACCCGAGAGCTGGTGCGGCTTACGTTTGGCATAAGCCGTGAGCTGGACCAGATTGAGCATCTCATCCACCCGCGTCCGGATCTGATCACCGGGCATACCTTCGCGCTTCAGACCGAAAGCAATGTTCTCCCATACGTTGAGATGCGGGAACAGCGCGTACGACTGAAACATCATATTGATCGGCCGCTCGTAGGGGTGGAACGAGGCAATATCCACGCCGTCCAGAAGAACCCGGCCTGCTGTCGGCTTTTCAAAACCCGCCAGAATGCGCAGCAAGGTCGATTTGCCACAACCTGAACTGCCCAGCAGGGCAAAGATCTCACCCTTCTGGATGGAAATCGAAACATCATCCACGGCCACAACATCATCGAAACGCTTGACCAGGCTTTCTGTGAGCAAGAAGCCGGAGCTGTTCGGGTCAAGCTGATTCATATCGGCGAATTCCTGCGATCAAACAAAATTTGCATGAAAAAGGCTGAGTATCACCCACCGTGGTAATACACAGCCCGTTTCCCAATCCGAATAAAAAAACTTCGTCGGGGCGAACTACTTACCCTTCTTGAACAGAGTGTAAACGTTACTCATGGATTCTCGCGCCTCATTGCTGAAACTTGACGGTGAAACCATTTTTTCCATGTTTTCGGCATCGACGAACACGGTCTTGTTTTGCGCTATCTCAGGTGTGACTTTGGCGAGCGCCTCCTTGTTGGCCGTGGCATAGGAGAGTTCGTTGGTTAGCGAAGCCGAGACTTCCGGACGCAGGAAGTAGTCAATGAACGCCGCAGCGTTTTGCGGATGTTTGGCATCCATTGGAATAGCCAACGAATCAAAGAAGATCAGACCGCCGCTCTTGGGGATCAACACCTCGATCTCATTCTTGCTCTTGTTTTCAATCGCACGATTGCGGGCAATGTTTATATCCCCCGCCCAGCCCAGTACAACACAGGCTTTGCCGCCCGCCAGATCGTCGATCATGGTGCTGGTGAACATACGGATATGCGGACGCACCTTGGCCAGCATTTCACCGGCAGCCTTGTGGTCAGCCGGTTCGTTGGAGTACGCATTCTTGCCCAGATAGTGCATGGCCGGCGGGATGACTTCGGTCGGCGAGTCGAGATACGCGATGCCGCAGGATTTGAGCTTGGCCGTATAGGTCGGATTGAACACCAGATCCCACGCATTTTCCGGCATCGGGGTCGAACCCAGGGCCTTGGCCACTTTGCCCTTATTGATACCGACGGTGGTATAGCTCCAGGCCCAGGGCACCAGATAGTTATTGCCGGCATCCACGGACGCCAGTTTGCTCATGATGGCCGGATCAAGGTTGGCGAGGTTGGGGATACCTGTCTTGTCGAGCTTCATCAGCAATTGGCCATCGATCTGGGATTTGGCGAACACCGCCCCCGGGACCACCAGATCAAAGCCGCTGTTGCCGGCCACCAGTTTGGCATGCAGGCCTTCATTATTTTCAAATGTCTGATAATTGACCTTGATGCCTGACTCCTTCTCGAAATCAGCCACCATATTGGTCGAAATATAATCCGCCCAATTGTAGATATTCAGCACTTTTTCTTCGGTATTGGTTGCTACCGGAACGGCCGGAGCGGCAGGAGCCGCCGGGGCCGCCGAAGCGGCAGGAGCCTCGGTCTTGGCCGGAGCGGGCGCTGGAGCCTCCGCTTCCTTCTTCCCACAAGCCGTTACCGCGAATACCGACAGTGCAAGAACCAGTATTTTCCGTTTCATTCTGTTTATCACTCCATATAAAAATAGATGCGATTTTCATCAAGCCAGCGCCTACCCAAAAAGCAATAAGCTACATGGGCATTTTATCCCGAAATTTAAAAAAACACTGTATTTTGATGCCTGAGCCCTTGGCCTTGCTGGGCGAATCACCTCAGCTGCCCGAGGTCCTGACAAACTCGTCGGCAACGCGATCAAATTCTCCGAGCATGGAGAAATCGCCGACCGAGACCTTGTGATTCTTCACAGCCCGGAAACTCTGAACGCCATGCCCACGCAACAATCGCGATAAAATCAACTGATCCCCGGATGCACTGATCGCATTCGACCCGAACAACTCCTGAGGAACCCGCATGAAAATCCTGCACACCATGATCCGCGTCGGCCACCTCGATCGCTCGATCGCCTTCTACACCGAAGTCCTCGGCATGCGCCTGCTGCGCCGCCAGGACTACCCCGAAGGTCGTTTTACCAACGCTTTCGTCGGCTATTGCGAGGAAAGCGAAGGCGCGGTGCTTGAACTCACGCATAACTGGGACACGACGTCCTACGATCTGGGCAATGCTTTCGGCCATGTCGCGCTGGCGGTTGACGATGCCTACGCGGCCTGCGAACTGATCAAGGCCAAGGGCGGCAAGGTGACTCGCGAAGCCGGTCCGATGAAACATGGCACAACCGTCATT
>JANNNT010000735.1:0-2538 GCA_031398685.1 Rhodocyclaceae bacterium
TCCGGGCGCAATCCCTTGTCGGTTATCGTTCCCCGACTCTCCATCTCGAAACGGTAGGCTTTTAACAGCCAGACCAGACCGGTCGTTTCGGACACCGAGCTCAGGCGGTAGCGACCATCAGCGATCTCCCACTCCTGCTGCGAAACACCGATTTCGAAGTTCGAATCACCGCGATCGACGCGGTAACGAATCATTCCGCGCGGCGGCAGGCGCGGTTCGACCGGCGCCGGCGCCGACTCCGGAACAGGCACAGGCACTGGCAGCGGAGCCTCCGGCTCGGGACTTGATTCAGTGACTGGCTCGGCTATGGGCGCTGTTTCCGGCTTGTTGCCGTCCACAGACGACGGATCGGGAACGCTCAAAACTGGCGTCGCGCGGGCTACTGCTTCCACTTTCCGGCTCGGCGTTTTGTTTTTTGCAGGCTTCGGCTTCTCGCGGGGCTTTTCCGCTTCGAGCTGTGTCTGCGGCGGAGGTATTGGCAACGACCGCAGCTCCACTTCAAGCGGCGGCGATGCAGGCTCGGTCGACAGGTCAATATCCGGTCCGAACAGTGCGGCCGCGTGAATTCCGAGTGATGCGGCAAGGGCAATGAGCAGTGCGAAAGGCATGAAACCTTTAATGCACCGACGGCGAAATCAGCGCATCCGCACTGTCCTGGGCTGCATTCAATACAACCCGGTCATCCACCAGTTGCAGACGTCCTTCGGCAAACCAGCGCACGGCCAGCGGATAAACCTGATGTTCCTGAACCAGCACCCGCTGCGCGAGGCTGGCTTCATCATCGCCATCGAGCACCGGCACCACCGCCTGCACGATGATCGGGCCGTGATCGAGTGCCGGCGTTACGAAGTGTACCGTGCAACCATGCACCCGCACGCCTTCCTCCAATGCGCGTCGATGCGTATGCAAACCCGTGAACGACGGCAGCAGGGAGGGATGGATATTGATCAGCCGCCCCGCGTAATGGCGCACGAAGCCTTCGCTCAGAATCCGCATGAAACCGGCCAGCACAACGAGATCGGGAGAAAAGGAATCGATCGCTTCGGCCATCGCTGCATCAAAGGTTTCGCGGCTGGCAAACTGTTTGTGATCGACAACGCGCACCGGGATATCCATGGCAATAGCCGTTTCCAGCCCCTTTGCCTCGGGACGGTTGGAGATGACGGCCGCCACGCGCACCGGCAGCGATCCGGAACAGACACCATTTAGCAGCGCCTCCATGTTGCTGCCCCGGCCGGAGATGAGAATAACGATGGATTTCATTTGATTCCTAAAACGCCTACAGAGGCAGAAAAACCGCCGTCGCAAGGCTTTGCGTAAAACGCGTGATCGCCCGTCCATGCTTGTCAGCCGTCACCTTGGACAGAAAATCAAGGAGACCGATGACGCGTCCGAACTCACGCTCAAAACTCAGGTTGGGGATTTTCGAATTCAGTTCATTGGAAAGCAGCAGCAACTCACCATCGGCATTCTTCGTTGACGACATTTTCCACATGGCGATCTCGATGTTGCGGGCGCAATTGTAGAGCTTCTGCTCGTTTACATCGTCAAGCACGTAAAAATCGGCCTTGTGCTCGAAAGCAGTGTAAACCATGCCCAGCAGCCCAGCCATCACGCCCAGAACACGGTCGCCCTTATAGTCTGGACTGAAGGCAAAGAGCGCTGCGGCACCCTCGCGGCGCCCTTCCATCTCGGAAAAATCCACACCCCCGGCAAACAGGCGATCCAACGCCGCCTCCACGCTCGGCTGGCCTGATTTCTTCCACTCTTTCGGGTTGCGCTTGTAGAGTTTTTCGGCAACACGGCGCAACCCGGCCATCACCTCGGAACGGTTGGTATCGATGACGCGGTCGATCTCGGTCTTGGCCAAATAACGCGGATCAAAACGGTTCTCCTTCTGCCCGCCGGAACCGACGCGTGTTGCGCAGGCGGGAAGCAGAAAAACCAGCATGACGAGCAGTGAGGGAACACGGTGTTTGATCATGCCGCATGATAACGCACTGGTAGCCTTGGCTGCCCCACCGGCTCGCCGAATGCTGCGGCGAGCGCGCGCAATTGACGGCCGAGGCAAGACTCACAGATACTTGCGGGTAACGCTGCATTTCCTGCATTCTCCCAGTCTTTCATCAAGAAAAGAAGCCGGCCATTCATGAACACGAGTCGAGAACAGACGGCCGACAAAGTCGGTGAAGCACCTGCCACCCAGCACTTCCAGATGCTCGAGGATATCGCTCGGGAACTGGCCGGCACAGTCGTTTTTCCCCCCACCATCGACGCCGCATTACGCTTGCGCAAGGAGTTGCAGAACCCGGACCTGCCCACGGTACGCATCGCCAGCATCGTCGGCGTCGAACCCTTGGTGGCCACCAAGCTGATGCATCGGGCCGGCTCCGTCCTCTACAGCCCCGATGGCACCCCGGCCAGGGATCTTCGGGCGGCCATCAGCCGCCTGGGCGTCGAGCTGGTACGCACCACCGCGCTGACCATTGCCATGAGCCAGCTCATGCGCTCCAGAAACATGGAAGCCTTCAGCGACCT
>JANNNT010000025.1:0-16923 GCA_031398685.1 Rhodocyclaceae bacterium
TGGTCGCGGCGGTCCCGAGCAGGCACCGCGGGAGTTTTCCTCCGAAGTTCCCTCAGGGGTAGCGGTCGGCACGCGGCATCGGCTTGTCAGGATTTCTCGATTCTTCTGCCGCAAGGGGCAGAGACTCTGCTCGTATACGTATACGTGGGGATTCAGAACTGCACTGGTAAGCGCCAGGGCGTAGGGGCTATTGGCTCTGCGGACTTGTCTCGCTGCAGGTTACTTATTCCTCGGGCGCGCGTGAGGGCAACTCTTGAGCGACCTCTTTTTCATAACGGCCTAATTCGTCGTCCTTGTCGAAAAAATGAAAGCAATGACCACCCGCTGATTTTGCCATGTACATGGCAAAATCAGCATGCTTCATAAGGGTTTCGCCGACTCTCCCATCATCGGGGTAAATACTCGCACCAATGCTCGCACGAACCGGGATGCGCAGATCCTCGAAAGGTGCACCCTGCGCGAGGCACAGCAGGATCTTGTTCGTCACGAGTTCGACGTCCTTGCGTTGATGCGTGTTCAGAAGGATGATCGCAAACTCATCTCCCCCGAGACGGGCCACAGTGTCTTCATCACGGATAGAGGCATTCAGGCAACTTGCCACGGTGCGAAGAACGGCGTCACCTGAGGCATGGCCATAGGTATCGTTGATTTCTTTGAAGTTGTCCAGATCGATGAAGACCAAAGAAAGTTTTTCGCCCCGGCGCGACGCCAGAGAAAATGACTGTTTGAGTCGATCCAGGAAAAGGTTTCGGTTGGGCAAACCGGTTAGGTCATCATGATAGGCTTCGCGCTGCAGACGTAGAAGTGCATTCTGCAGCGGCTCGCTCAAACTTCGGCCAGTACAGACAATATGAGTGGCAACGCCGAAGCTATCAATAAACGGCCGGACGTGGGTGTCTTCGTAAACGATTTCATCCGTCTTTCTGTGGTTGGCAAATAGGGAGCGGACCTCGTTTCCCGCCAGCAGCGTTTCCAGCATCTTGCGGTAGAAGTCTGGATTGAGAAAGTCCGGATTGATAAAACTGGCCGGTTGGCCCACCGCTTCACTCAGCGAGTAGCCTGTTGCCTTCTCAAAGGCGGGGTTGACAAATTGTATGATTCCATTGGTGTTGAAGACCATGACCGCATCACTTTTTGCACTGGCGCGTTCGATTGCGCGACCTAACTCTTCATCGGAGCCGAAGTCCTTACTTGCGGGCCGCACACCGAGAAGAATGAATTGATCATTCTCCATTCGTAGTTTCCTTAGCAATACTTCCAGGACGATGTTGTCTCCCGTTGGAGAAGTCCCCATGAGTTTTCGCCAAGTTGCTTCCTGCTCCCAGGATTCCACAAATGCCAGGTTGTAGTCAGGTGTTTGTTGACTAAATGGTAGTCCAGGAAGCAGCGAGGTCACTTCACGGCCCTCCAGTTGTTCTTGACTGCACCTGAACAGGAGTTTCATGGCTGGGCTGCTGAAGTTGACAATGCCCCATTTGTCAATAATGGCAACAGCGGGTTGAACGGCGGGAAGTGGCTCCTCGGAATGGTGAGCCGAGCGCGAACGAATATGCGTCAATGGTTTCTTTTGACTCAAGGCGTCAGTCGCTTCTGAATGTGTGTGCATTGAGCGCTCTCCTCGGAGTGAAACAAACTCCCAAGCGGCACTTTATCGCCAGTGATTTCCGGGACAAATACCGGAGATTGACTATTTGCGCTACACAGCTGTTTGTAGTGAATGCCCTTGCTGTATGTCCTGGCGCCTCTAGATCTGAACGCAGGAATCGACGATTGAGTTGGAAGAAGAACCAGCTACAAGCGCTCTGGGGGCTACACCTAAGACGTCGTCAGACCGTTTCTCACCGCATATTTTGTCAGCTCGGCAACGCTGTGCAATTCGAGTTTGCGCATGATGTTGCGTCGATGGACTTCGACTGTGCTGGTGGCAATGTGAAGGAGTTTGCCGATTTCAGGTGAAGTGTGACCATCAGCCAGAAGCTGCAACACCTCCCGCTCGCGTCGTCCAATATGTTCGGTTTGGCGTGTTTCCACAGCGTGCTTGTTTCGGACGCTATCAATCAGCACGACCGAGGCGTCTGGGCAAAGGTAAGTCCTGCCGAGCGAGACAGTACGAATGGCGCGAAGAAACTCGTCACGACCTGAAGATTTAACGACGTAGCCGCTCGCTCCGGCGTCCAGCATTTGCAGCACGATTCTACGATCCGAATAGGTTGAGAGTGCAATGATCTTTGTTTTCGGCATTTCCGAGATAATTGTACGAGTAGCATCAATTCCGCTCATTGTTGGAAATCCGATATCCATCAGAATAATGTCGGGTTGAACTTCCCGGGCAGTTTCAATTGCCTGCTCGACCTCTGATGCCTCGCCTACAAGAACGATGTCGTGTTCTTTCTCAAGAATCACTTTAAGGGCGTCACGCAGTATCTTGTGATCGTCAACAAGCATGATTCGAATGCTCATGATCATCCTTCCATCAAATTGGCTTAGTCTGCGGTTACCGGGAAAACGATGGTGATTGTTGTTCCGTATCCCGGCGTGCTATCCACGGTCATTTCACCACCAATGAATTCAATGCGCTCGCGAATACTGATCAAACCGAATCCCGAGTCAGTCGCAGGATTGGAAAGCGCATTCTGATAATCAAAACCCAGGCCCTGGTCTGTAACCGATATGGCGATGCGATTGTCACTGGTCTTCAGGCAATCAATCAGGGCAACGTTTGTCTGAGCGTGTTTGGCGACGTTGATCAGCATTTCACGTATGGCACGAAAAATGGTGGTTCGCACCGGTTCTGCAAGAGCCGGCAGATCACCTTCGTCGTTTATGCAAACCGCCAAACCATAGAGCCGTTCCATTTCTTCACCCAGCCATTCCAGTGCCGCAACAAGCCCAAGTGTTTGCAGGGTGGGGGGGTAAAGTTGCAGCATCAGGGAACGAACGGATCGGTTGGCCTGATCAATCAGTTCTTCGATACTCTTCAATGTTCCTTTCAACGTGCCGCGTCGCTCGCTATCCTTCATCGACGTGAGTTTGATTTTGACAATGGCCAATACCTGCCCGAGATCATCGTGTAAATCCCGCGCCAACACTCGCCGTTCCCGCTCTTCCGTCAAGGCCAACTCGGCCGTCAGTTTCCTCAATTGCGCCGTGCGATCGCGAACACGATCTTCAAGTGTTGCCGACATTATGCGCTGAGCATCAGCTGCCGTTTGTGCTGTCTGCTTGGCCTCGGTGATGTCCATATAGGTAATGACAACACCACAGATGGTGTCATCTTCACTTCGGTAGGGAACGATGCGACGCAAGTGCCAGTGATTGTCGGGCGACAACAGCTCACGTTGGAGAGGTGCCAGTGTTTTCAATACGCGCGACGCATCGTCCACGATATTGGTGCCCAGGCCAGCCGTGGAAAAATCGGTGATTGGCCGGCCGACGTCCCCGACAATGATATTCCCGATAGATTTCATGCTCGGAGAGAACCATTTGATACGGTAATTGCGATCAAGGCAGATGGTGGCGATCTGGCTACTGGAAAGCAGGTTGGAAATATCAGAATTGCTGCTTTCGAGATCGGCAATTTTCAACTGAAGTTGCTGGTTGACAGTCGTCAGTTCCTCATTCAAGGATTGGAGTTCTTCCTTGGAACTTTCCAGTTCCTCGTTAGTTGCCTGGAGTTCTTCATTGATCGAAAGAACTTCTTCGTTTGAAAGGTTCAGTTCCTCAATCGAGGACTCCAATCGCTCGACGGTATCTTGCAGATCGTCCTTGGTCGCCCGCAACTCTTCTTCCAGTTGCCTCACCAAGACGCTTTCGTGGTCGACAAGATCGTTCTTGGAAGGCAATACCATATCTTCAAAAACAACCATGAACAGCGTGGTTTGATCTCCGAGGCTTTGCGTCGGTATGACACTGAGTCTGACCGGCTGGAAGCCTTTTGTTCGTCTGACTCGTGCGCCTTCAACAATAGCCTTCGTTCCACTCATGCTGGCCTGGCGAAGCACGCTACGCAAACGTGAACGCAGGCCGTCACGGACCTGCGCCAGCAGATCGTGGGTTGGCGTACCTCGTGGCATATGCAGATAGTTTTCGGTTGAACCGGAGTAATACAGTGTTTCAAAGCGGGCATTGGTCAGTACGGCCGCTGGCGAAAATTGTTCCAGAAGCAGTTGCTGTGTCAGCCTGGCCAGTTGCGAGGGAAGGGGACGAGATTTTGCCGGAGTAAGCGGGGGCGGTTCGAGTGTTATATGCGGCTTTCTGGATCGGTGAATGGGAAGTTGGACATCGCCCGGAAGATATTCCCCCGTATGTTGAAATATTCGCCATTTTTTTGAAATGGGGGAAAACGCCTCCGTGAGTTTGCCGATGTTTTCTGCGCTGCCGAGAAAAAGACAACCCTTGGGAAGCAGTGCAAAGCGGAACAGAGAAATAATCTTCCTCTGAATTTCGGATTCAAGGTAGATCAATAGATTCCGGCAACAGATCAAATCAACCCGGGAAAACGGGGGGTCGCTCATCAGGTTCTGATTTCCGAACACGACGGTCTCCCGTAGCGTCTTGTTAACCTGATAGTGATGGTCGCGGATGTTTTCTACAAAGTAGCGGTGCAAGTACTCTGTTGGAACCTGTTTGGTGATCCCCGACGGGTAGCTGCCCAACCGACCGATCTGTAGAGAGACCTCGTTGGTATCCGTACCAAACACAATGAGAGGACAACGCTTCTCTGCTTCGCGCAGTTGCTCGAGCAGGAGAATCGCGACGGTATACGCTTCCTCGCCTGTCGAGCAGCCAGGAACCCAGATCCGGATCGTTTCTCCAGATTTCTTGGCTTCGACAAGCGGTTTGATGACCGTTGGCACGAGCTTTCGCCAAGCTTCGGGATCACGGAAGAACTCAGTGACCCCGATCAGAAGATCCCGGAACATGGCGTCGATTTCCGATGGTTCTTCATTGAGCAAGACCGCATAGTCGGCAAGCGTATTGATTGAGCTCAATCCCATGCGGCGCTGAATTCGTCGAATCAAAGAGTCACTCTTGTAGCCGCTGAAATTGTAACCAATACGGTGCTGAAGAATGTTGAGGATTACACCAAGCCCTTCACCCTCTGGGTGCTGAGTGCGAGTATCCACAGGCTTGAGAGCATAGTGGTGATGCGCATAACGAACCAGAGCAGCGGGCATCTCGGCAACCGGCAGAATGCAATGAACCAGGCACGTTCCAATTGCGCTGCGTGGCATGCTATCGAACTGTGCGGTTTCAGGTTTTTGCGCCATGACAATACCGCCGTTCGCCTCGATCTGCTTGAGGCCCAGTGAGCCGTCTGTACCACTTCCGGAGAGGATGATGCCGATGGCACGTTCTTTCTGATCGTTGCCGAGTGAAGAAAAAAAGTGATCGATGGGCAGACGCGGGCCCGTTTCGTTTTTCGGCTGTTCAAGTTGAAGTCGACCGAGGCTTAGTGAAGGATAGGTATTGGGGGGAATGGTGTAGATATGGTTGGGTTCAAGAAGCATGCCATCTTCCGCCGGTGTTGTGACTATCGCCGTGTGCTTGCTTATGATTTCGGCAGCGAGGCTTTTTTGGGTCGGGTAAAGATGCTGGACGACGACAAAGGCAATGTTGCCGTCTGTTGGCATGGCTTCGAACAGTTCGCAGATCGCCTCCAACCCTCCCGCCGAGGCACCTATCCCGGCGACGCAGAAGTGGGGGGTGGGCTCACGTGGCGGTGGTTCATCGGCAACAGCGAGGGGCAGGGCTGCTGAAGCGCTCTCCACAGGCGACATGTTCTTGGGCTGTGATCGTTGCGCAAGCGTTTTTTCCATTCCCCGAGTCCTGTTTGATCAGTCAGCACGGTGAATTCCCGAATGCTCACTGGCACGCTCTGCATAACGAATGCTAATAAAATTTTGAAACGTATTCTCTACCGGTAATTGTGTATCTGACGGTGAAATCATGCAACTTTCTGAGCCTTGGACATTACTCCATGTGCTTCCAAAAGTGCCGGGGAACGACAGGGATTTGCTGTTGTTTCAGTTTTGATACAGGTGCTTTTGTGGTGCGCAAGTGGACGCAAACCATTGCGTATCATCAGGAAAGCGTGGTCCAGGCTCATGCTATCTCATAGATTGCAACACTTTATGTTTCACCAGGTTTACACCTGAGGGTCTGAAGGCATTGCCTTTAAACAAAAATAATTACTAATAAACAATATGTTAGATGCTCTCTTCTGCATTGGCACAGACATTGCTATTGAAGCGTCGGAAGGCGCAGCATTGGGCGGCGTCTCACCAGTAACAGGAGATAATCAAGATGAACAAGTCACTCATTGCAACAGCGATTGCACTAGCGTTTGGGGCAGGCAGTGTTTTGGCCAACCCAACCAACAACGCCACAACGGTAACGTTAAATCCGACAGCAACCACCTCCCCTTCGGATTCCCTCGCGGAAGGGACATCATTCGAACAGACCGCCACGGCCACTTCCGATCAGCGTGGGCGCGAAAACGTACAGGCGAACGAGTTTTCAACGGCAACCGATAGCAGCAACAACAGTAAGGTCATCACGCGGACCGATACGGACAGTTCGGTCGATACCGCTAACAACAACGGCGACAGCAAAGCGAAGGATCAGGCGGCCTCGGCGAACAATAGCGGAACGGCCACCACAAACAACTCCAATCAGCAGAACGATCAAAGCAACAACTCTGATCAGAACAATGACAAGAGCACTGGTGACAACCGTGACAACAAAGGTCGGGCCAGGGCAGAAGGTTATGGAACGGCAGCGGCCAACAATGGTTCAACGGTAACCGCCAACTTCAGCAACGCCTTCAATACCAGCAAGGCGATTGCGAAGATTGATCTGAGCGGCACCGTGTCCAACAACGTAATCCACGACATCGGGAACGTCGCGCGCAACCAAGGCAATGCCAACGGCGCATCCGGTGGCATCGGTGGCAACGGTTTTGGCGGCGCAGGCGGTAACGCCACTGGCGGCACCGGTGGTAACGGTGGTAGCGGCGGCTCCGGTGGTAGCGGTGGCAACGCGGGTAACGGCGGCGGCGGCGGTTCCGGCGGTAACGGCGGCTCCGGTGGTAATGCCGATGCGAGCAATGGCGGTGCAACTGCGGGCGCTGCGAGCAATGGCAGCGCCACGGGCGCCAATGGCGGCGACGGTGGCTACGCCAGGAACGCCAGAGGTGCCAATGGTGGTGATGCCAGCACAACGGGCGGTGCTGCCACGGCGAGCGATTCGGCCACCGGTGGTGGTGCCAATGCGTCCAATACGGCCTACGGCGGGTCGTCTGGGGCAACAAATACTGCGAGCACGGGTGCTGCAGACGCGCATTCACGTGGTCGCGGCGGTGAGTCTTCAGCCAGCGACAGCGCTACCGGCGGAACTTCATGGGCACTGGACGCCAATCTCGGCGGTCTCTCGGCTTCTCGTCAAAAGGCGTCCAGCAGTGGTGCGGATGCCAATAGCAGCACTGGCCGTGCAGGCGGCGTCGACTCGACCAATACAGCGACCGGTGGTGCCGGTGGTGCTGGCGGGGTTGACCCAGCAACGGCAGGCGGCGCGGGGGGTACCGCGGCTAACGGCCCGACGACGACGACCGGTGCAACAGTAACCGGTGCAGCTGGCGGCACGGCATCTACGGGGGCCAATACGCCAACAGCGACCAACACGGGTGGCGCTGCAACCGGTAGTGCAACATCCAGCGGCGGCGCAGGAACGGGTACGGCAACATCGAGCGGCGGTGCAGGAACAGGTACCGCAACGGCCTCCAGCGGAGCCGCGTCGGGATCCGCGACTTCCTCCGCAACGGGCGGAACCAGTGGTCCAGCAACGTCCACCGGTGGCGCTGCAACCAGTAGCGCTACCGCTACTTCCGGTGCAACCACCTCAACTGGTGGCAACGGTGGAACAGCGAGTAACGCCGGTGGCACCGGTGGCGCCGGTGGCGCAGCAACCAATGGCAGTGCATCAACTGCAGCGACCAACGGCAGTGCAACTGCTACCGCAGGTAACGGTGCAGCCGGTGCAGCCGGTGCAGCCGGTGGATCCAGCAACGGCGGCGATGGTGCTGTGGCTGCGGCTGGTGCTACGGGTGGCGTTGGTGAAGGCGGTGTCGGCGGTGAAGGTGGCGTTGGCAATGGTGCGACCGGTGGTGCTGGCGGTGCGGGTGGTACGGTTCACGTTGATGCAGGAACGTTCAACATGTCCAATACCATGAGCAGTGTCGGTCAATCGGCGGCTGGCATCATGGTAGCGAACCAGAACAGCGGGATGTCTTCGCTGGTGCAGCAAGCGGTCAATGTTCAAGCCAATCTGAACGTCGGCAGGTAACTGCGTGCGTATGCCCGGGGGCCATTTTGGCCTCCGGGTTTTATACCATTCAACGCGGAGATCACTGTCATGACAGCTCAAAATTCCCGGTTGTTGATTATTGCCGGAATGCTGATCGGTTGCGTGCTTCACGGTCCGGCCTTGGCGGAGGAGGATATCGTCCTCGATCAGGCCGGAGTATTGCCGGACGTGACGGTGGAGGCAGTGGCGGGGGTCGCAATTCCGGAGACGCTTCCGGAGACTACACCGTTCGGTAATTCCGCCATCACCAGTGAGGCGCTTGATGTCTATCGCGGCGGTACTGAGATCAGTGTCGAAAACGACAATTTCCTCAGTGGCGTGGTGGGTGACAACCAAGCCTACAACCTGACCACAGGCAGCAATCTGATCACCGAAGGTTCATTGGCCGGTGCCAGTGGCCTATCTACGGTAATTCAGAATTCTGGTAACAACGTATTGATTCAGAATTCCACGATCGTCAATCTTCAAGTCAAATGAGATTACCTCTGATGATGAAACTGTCCCGCCTTCTCCCCTTGTTGGCCGCTCTGGTGGTGGTCTTTCCCTCTGCCAGCGCCCTGGCCAGCGAGGGGAGCCGGGCGGAACTGCCGATTCAATCCGGTGGCGCATTTTCGGTCCCGCTGACCAGCGTCAAGGATATGCGCTTTCTCAATACGTTGCGTCAGCAGTACGACTTCAGTTGTGGTTCAGCGGCTCTGGCGACGTTATTGACCCATCATTACGCTTATCCGGTCAGCGAGCAGAATGTATTCCGTGAGATGTACGACCGGGGCGACAAAAACAAGATCCGGAAAGAGGGCTTCTCTCTTCTGGACATGAAAGCATACCTTGAGAGGCACGGGTTTGAAGCCGACGGGTTTCAAGCCGATATCGAACAACTCTTTACCGCTGGCATACCGGCCATCGCGTTGATCAAGGAGAATGGCTATCACCATTTTGTTGTGATCAAGGGGATTCGTGATGGACGCGTCCTGGTTGGCGACCCTGCGGTCGGAACACGACCGATGGCCAGCAACCGTTTCAAGGCGTTGTGGGTTAACCGCATTCTGTTCGTCATTCGCAACAAACTGGAACTTGCACGATTCAACAGCGACGCTGATTGGCGGGCAGCGCCAAGGGCGTCGCTCAGCGATGGCATTTATCGTGGTGCTGCCGAAGCCATGTTGCCTAAACATGGTCCGTCAGATTTCTAGGGGCATGAGATGAGTTCAAAGTGGCGCTCATCAGTGAAGGGAGTCAGCAAGACTCTTCTGACTCTGTTGCTGGGCTTGCAGGCTACTCATTCATTGATGAACAGTCCTTCAATGAATGCTTATTCCGATGATAGCGTCGACTACACAAAATTTCGAAGCGTAGCGGAAGTGCGCGCAGCAGCCGAAAGGAACATCGCGCTGGCGAATCGAGAGGCCATGGATGCCCTTGCCCTTCCCATTGAATCTGCTCCGGTTTCAGTACAGCTTGCCCTGGTGAATGAAGTGATTGTTGAAAGCTCAGTAGCTGCCCATGAGCCATCAGCTGCAAGTGATGAGGGTAGCGTCGTGAACGAATCGGAGAGGGTGAGTCGGAATGATGACCGATTGCATGCTATCGAACCGGATCAAATCGATAGCCCAATACTGCTGACACTGGCTGACCAATCACTTGACGCCGAGTCTCTGGATGTTGTTCGCGGCGGGTTTGATCTGGAGGGGAGTAATTTCACGTACTCTTTTGGTATAGAACGGGCGGTCTTCATCAACGGTGAACTGGTTGCTCATACCGTGCTTAATCTCAAGGATTTGCAATGGACGGCTGGTGGTGGAGGCAGCACGCCACAACTACCCGCCAGTTCAGCAATCGGAGCGGTCAACGTGATTCAAAATGGAGGCGGGAACAGCTTTGCAGCGAAAGCTAACCCAAATCTAGCCGGTACCGTGATCCAGAACACACTCAACGACCAGAAAATCCAGAACGTAACGACCATTAATGCTGTAGTGAATAGTGCCCAGTTGCTGCGTTCGATGTCAGTGCAGTCGGCGGTCCAGAACGGCATTATCAGCTCTTTGCGGCACTGACGACTTGCGCTACGACGTTATTCCTGAGGCCGCATCACCATCACAGCGGCCTCAGGGGTTTTTTTGTTTGTGATCAGAGGGACATTGGCAAACGCACGGAGAGCTGAAGATCCGGCGCATCTCGCGTCACGCCGACACCGACAGAGAGGTTAAGCGACGTGGTGTTGCTAAAGCGTTGCGAATAGCCGATGAGCAACGTGCCCAATTCGGTGCGCACGGAGTTGATCACTGTCCGGCCGTCTACTTTTGTCTTGCCGACCGATGAATGATCGTAGCCGATACTGAATGACGATCGGTCATTGATCGCCAGTCCCATGCCGAAGTTGAAGCCAAAAACACCGCCGGGCGCGATGTCGCCCACGTTAACATTCCCGCCGGTCGTGTTCAGCGAAACATTTGAGCGCTTGATGTTGTGCTGATAGCTGATGCTGCCAAAGAATACGGCCGGGTCGGAGGGGTACAGCATGGTCAGGCCGGGCTGGATGGTATAAAACCCGGAGCCGGTGGGCAATTCCTTTTGCTGGTTGTTGGAAATCCTCTTGGGGTCAATAGTTTCCGTCTCGACTTCGAAGGGGTCTTTGCCGGTGCGGCTCTTGAAGCGGAGCGTAGAGATGAAGTACGGGCGGTCCGCGCCGCCGTCGTTCCACTGGTAGCGCCCTGTAAACTCTACGTCGCCAATCCCTTTTCCGGTACTGGAGAATTGTTCGTCACTTGGGGAGCCGATGTTTAGCGGTCGCGAGAGCACCGAATCCGAGCGATAAACGTAAGGGATCTTGGCCTCGATTTCGAAGCGGTTGGTGAGGCCATAGCGTGCGGTTAAACTCGGTGTGAAGGTGTTGCGCCGGACTTCTCGGATATCGATGAGGCCAATCAGCAATGCCGGAATGATGGTGTAGCCGACAAGCGAAACCCGGGTGCTCGATGAGTAGCCGTACTGCAATCCCGGCTCTAGCATCAACTTTCCACGTGGCGTCAATACGCCCGGCTGTTCAAATATCTGAGCGATCTGTTGCGGCCGGGAAGGTTCGGGAGCCTGTCCAACCGACTTGGTCGGAGCTGCCGGCGCCTGCGCCAGTTCAATCGCCTCGGAATTCTGAGGGCGGCTGGGGCCCGTGGCGCGTGACGTGCGCAAAGTGTCTTTGCTGAGGGTTTTTTGAATCTCAGCCAGCTTTGCATCTGTTTCTGCCAACTGCTTCTTAAGCGTATCGAGGTGTTTGGTCTGCTCAATGATCTGCTGACGCAGTACCTCCATATCAGGTGGCTGATCCGCACCATGAGCCACTCCCCCACAAACCAGGACAAGGGCTCCGAGAAGCCGAACTCCAGTATGAGATTTGTCTTGATCTAATTTGCTCTTGGCCACGTAATCCCCTCTATGTTTTTGGTATCTTTGGTTCTTGGATGCTATTCAGATTCAAGGGTCAAAAAAATACCTAGAAGTACCTATTTAGATACCTATTTACCGGTAATAAAAGTGCTTGCTGAAGTTGGCACTAACCCCTGAACTCCCGTGACTTTGTGCCTGCTCATCATACGGTAAAGGGTTACCCGGGAGACGCCGAGTTGCCTCGCCGTCCTGGATACGTTGTTGGCGTTTGCACGCAGGCAGTCCAATACGATTGTGCGGTCGAAAGAAGATCTGGCGTCCTCCAGCGTCGCACGTGGCGATTCATCAGTTGCGTTGGAAAGGCCCAGATCAGAAGCACTAATAAGCTTGTTCTCGCTGAGAATCACCGCACGATGAATGCGGTTCATGAGTTCGCGCACGTTGCCGGGCCAATGGTAGGCATTCATGGCACGTAGGGCTTGTGTGCTAAAGCCTTTAACCCGGCAATTCTTGCTGCTCGATGAAAATTTACGAAAATAGACTTCGGCCAGAAGTTGTGTATCGCCCTCTCGAAAGCGTAAGGCCGGCAAATCCAGATGAACGACATTCAGTCGGTAGTACAAGTCATTGCGAAATTTACCGTCCAGAACAGCTTCATGCAGATCGATATTGGTGGCAGCAATGATTCGAAAATCGACCGGAATCACCTGAGTTGACCCGACACGGGAAATCGCTCGCTCTTGCAAGACGCGCAGCAGGTTAACCTGGTGGTTCAAGGGAAGATCCCCGATCTCGTCAAGAAACAAATCCCCGCCATTCGCAGCCTCGATGCTGCCAATTTTTCGTTGTACAGCGCCTGTGAAGGCGCCTTTTTCATGACCAAATAATTCCGATTGAATCAAATTGACCGGGATCGCGCCGCAATTAACCACCACGAACGGGCCTGTTGAACGTTGGGAATGCTTGTGGATAGCCTGCGCAACAAGCTCCTTTCCCGTACCCGTCTCTCCGCCGATCAGGACAGCTAAATCCGCATTGATTACTCTTTCCATTTGCTGGAAGAACGATTGCATCACCGGGCTGTTTCCATAGATGCCAAAACGAGCGGGCTTTCCGTTTTGTCTTCCGTTCAAGGAGTGTCTAAGGGTGGCTTTCCCGCAAGCGTGACCTATGGTGATAAGCAAGCGTTGCATGTCCAGAGGGAGCGTGTGGAAATCGTGAAACGCACTTAACATGAAAACCTGAAAGTCTGAGAATTCCTGAAACTGAGGGGCGACGAGCGCAATCCACTCGGTTGTCGAGGCGGACGCCAAGAGGGGTTCGATTTGTTCCTGCGTTAGCATTGACAGAGAGTCAAACACCACGAGCCCTACAGGGCACGGGCGATCAAATATTAGCTGCTTAGCCTCCGCAACTGATTTGACACAATGAAACTCGATATCCGAAAGTGCCAGTGTCAGCAATTGCTGGCTGACGAGTCCTCTTGGATCAATGACAACAATCCCACGAGTTAGCACTTTTTTCTTCCTCTTGTTTGCTGAACTTGAATATCAGCCTTCAAGCTAGAGAATGTTGGCAACACCGCTGATGAATGGCGATGTCCCATCAAGGATCTGCCCGAGACTGTATCGCTCACGAGACAGTAGTGAAATACCGGCGTCCCATGATTCTGAGTACATGGATGTCTGTATCGCGTTGCTCACCGCACTTACCCTTATGACGTGATCGGTTGTAGCACTTCCTTGCGTAGCGTGCCTGGCGGCAATAACGAATCGATCTGGTTGTTAAGGCACATCGGTCTCTGAGTGCAAACCCAGTCAGTAGCCAGAGTGTCATTCAGACTTGAAGCCTGACAGCGACTTCCTGCTAGTAATCATGGGAACTGGGTATTTATTTGATCGTTCGGGTGTGTCAGATTCCACAGCCTCATCTTCAATTCACTTGATCAGTGTTGGACGGGTTGAATTCCGTGAGTGTTCCTCAAAAACGTAGTGAAACCCCGTAGCGTGGAGAGGAAGTAAATAGTGGCGAATGTCAAGCACGAGGAGATGCATTTTTCGCATTTTCCGAAGAGAGCAGTACAGAGACTAACAAATGGAAAAGGCAACCGGAATTCCAACAATTCCAATGAAAAAAATCCGAAATGGTTAGAGTGGCGATCGGCTACAGCTACAAATTCGACCCAGAGATCACGCCTTCGAACACTGGCGGATGAAACTGCCGCTCTGCGTCGAGTGTTGTCGGATCGCCAATATTAATGGACGCACCGTTGAAGGCGCTTTCGAAAAACCCGAATTCTAAGGTGATACATTTTGTCGACCCCAAAATCAGCGCCGTTCTGTGCATTCCAGCAGGCATGATTTCTTCTTTCGGGTTGAGATCAGCCTTCCGGATGCGTCCAATGGAACTCATCGTCAGAACTCAGTACGACTGATTGAGTACACCAAACCATGGCGCCGATACACCTATCCATTCTGCGTAGGAATGAAGAGTGAACATTATTCTCAAAGTGGGCAAAGACGATTGTTGTCTGATTATTGAAGGTGAAATGACGTGCAGATTTTCGCGAGAAATCGAGAATGTGATTATTGAGAGTATGCGCAACCATCAGTTTCTCAGAGTTGATCTATCTGGTGTCAGTGAAATCGATCCGTGCGGCATTCATTTGCTCGGCGTGCTACTCAGTTTTGGTGATGAGGCAACGCGTATCGTAGCGGCATCAACGGTTGCACAAGAGGCTCTATCAAGGTTTCAATTGGCACACAAGAGTCGTATCAGGCGCTCGTATGCGCTGGATATGGATTCTCGCCATCGATCCGCCTGATCCATTAAGCAAGTTCGCCTCTTGCCCCTCTGTTCGATCGCTCGAGACTGGCTCTCAAATGGACATCCGTCTGGCAATCTACCCTGTTATGAGTAATCGAAATACAGGCATGTCTGTATTTTAGTGTCATTTGTTTTCGTCTACATTCCATAGCATAGCGTGGGGGTGTTGAATTTCTCCAGCGACAGCGATGGTTCTTTTGGCGATTAATACGCAATAAGGGGTGGGTATGAACATGCCGCTATTGATACCTTGTATTGCAGTTTTTGTACTTAGTCCTGTCCTTGCTCCCGATCTGGAAATCGGTATTGCGGGAATGGTAAATGCGCAAGCCGCACCGCAGGAGAGAGCGCCACAAGCAGATCTTTCCGGTGTTTCAGATGCAACTGGGTTGTGTATGCTGGATTCCTTTGAACGTTTCGACGGAGCGGGCGAAGTGGAGGACCATGATGCAATCGCGAAAGCAAAAGCAAAAGCGGAACGAAAACGCCGTGCAGACACCGACGAGCGTTTCGGAATGTTGATGCTGTTCCTGCACATCTTGCAGGATCCAAAATAGCCCCAGCTTTCAGGAAAATGACACGGACACTGAAACCAAGTGGAACGTCGACGTGTAGCAGCCTCGTACACCCAAAACAACGACAGTTAGAAATTGATGCCAAATCCCACGTACCAGCGATCCTCCATTGGTGGCTGAACGCAGATGCTCTATGGCTTGAATAGCAGGTGAGCTTTCCAATTCTGGGATTCGAAAGAGCTGACTTCAGACCGGTAGCAGGGGTAGACGCCCATCGAAAGGGATTTGCGCTTTCCTGTAAAACGATAGTCCAAGCGCCACCACTTTGAAACGTTTGGATTGACTAACAGGTACAACCCCCAGCGTCGGCAAGTTTGCTCGCTTTCTCTCCGGGCTTGGCATTGCGAATCGCGGTGTCGGTGAGTGCTATGACGGTCACTTCATTTGACGGTAGCCGGTAGGCGCGTTGCCATCAATGTTACCGTCGGATTGCAATACGTGCTATTGGACGTCCGCGGACAAGAAAAAGGCCAGAAACCTTGCTGTCGCTTGGTTTTCTGGCCTTTATAGAACTACGTTACATCTAGTAGTTCGTTCCATAAATATGATTACAAATCACGCGACGTCCAAGTCGAATTTTTTCCAGCGGAACACGACGGGTGCCGCGTTCATTTCATCAATGCCCTTGAGGATACGTGCTTTGAGTTCATCAACCGAGGCGACCCGGATATGGCGGAGAAAGGTGCGTGCCATTTTTGAGAAGGCGCATTCGATCAAGTTGAGCCAAGAGCCATGCTTGGGCGTATGAACATACTCGAAGCGCCCTGGCCGTGTGGCCAGATACGCCTTGGTCTCCTTCGAGATATGCGCCGAGTGGTTGTCCAGGACGACCCGGATGATGGCCTCCGGCGGATAGTAGGCATCGATCAAGCGGAGTAAGGCGATGAATTCGCAACTACGATGCCGATCCTCGACGTTTGCAAACACGTGTCCTGCATGCAGGTCGATCCCGGCCAGAATCGATACGGTGCCATGGCGGACGTACTCGTAATCCCGGCTGAGTGTCGGTGCCTTGCCAGGAACAGGCGGCAAATCCGGCGCCGTCAAGCCGATCGCTTGAACCCCTGGCTTTTCGTCGACACTCACCGTATATATGGGATTCGGCCGCCCATCATGAACGGCCCCTTCGGTGTAGAGCGCAACATCCCGGTAGACCATCAGCACTTCATGCATCTTCCGGTCAAAATGGGGATCCCGTTTCTCCAGGTAGTAGGTGATCTTGTGGGGCTTGAGCTGATTCTCGTTGAGAATCCTCCAGATCGTGCTTTTGCCAGCACCGGCCAGACGTGGAAATCCCGTCGCCCCGGCGTGCTCGGATACATGGCGAGCTAACGCCGAGATGCTCCACAACTCGGCCGCCAAACCGAATTTCTTCGGCTTGGCACAGGCCACACTGACCACCCAGGCTTTGGCTTCCTCAGTGATCTCGGGTGCGTAAGGCCGATGGTAAGCGTCTTTCAGCCCGGCTTGAACACCTGCCGCAAGCGCCTTGTCGATACACTTGTAAATCATCGGCCGACTTACGCCCAACTGCCTCTGTATCTCGCTTATCGACAGGCCTTGCGCGTATTTGAGCAGCACCCCAGCACGTTCCACTTCACGCACGACCGCCGTGCGCGATGCAGCTCGTTCCGACAGCATGACCTTCTGTTCGTCCGACAGCACCAGTGCCGCTCGACCACTTCTCCTCGCCATAATTACCTCCGTGATCAATTCATAGAAGAATCATGGCGCCTTTGAGTTTGTTTGTAAATATATTAATGGAACGATCTACTAG
>JANNNT010000051.1:0-1823 GCA_031398685.1 Rhodocyclaceae bacterium
AGACCCGCGTGCTGCTTGGCGATGTTGTTGATCAGCTCCATCATGTTCACGGTCTTGCCGACGCCGGCGCCGCCGAACAGGCCAACCTTGCCGCCTTTGGCGAACGGGCAAACGAGGTCGATCACCTTGATTCCGGTTTCGAGCAGATCTACGGATGGTGAGAGCTCGTCAAACTTGGGCGCCAACTGGTGAATGGCGCGACGCTCGTCAGTAGCGATCGGTCCGGCTTCGTCAATCGGCCGACCGAGCACGTTCATGATGCGACCAATCGTCGCGTCACCCACCGGAACCGATATCCCGGCACCGGTATTGTTGACCTTCATGCCGCGCCGCAAGCCGTCGGAAGAACCCATGGCAATCGTCCGCACGACGCCGTCACCCAACTGCTGTTGAACCTCAAACGTCAGATCCACTTCACAGCCGGCGTGCTCTTCGGCCTTGTCGAGCAGAAGTGCGTCGTAGATCCTGGGCATCGCATCGCGCGGGAACTGGATGTCCACCACGGCACCGATACACTGAACAATGTTTCCTTGACTCATCGTCGTATCCCCAATCAATATTCTAAGTTCGCGTGGTCAGACAGCCGCTGCGCCGCTGACAATTTCCGAAAGCTCTTTGGTGATGGCGGCCTGGCGAGCCTTGTTGTAAACCAGCTTGAGCTCGCCAATCACTTCCTTTGCGTTGTCCGAAGCGGACTTCATGGCCACCATGCGCGCGCTTTGCTCGGACGCCATGTTCTCGGCCACCGTCTGATACAGAACCGCCTCGACGTAGCGCACCAGCAGATCGTCGACGACCGCCTTGGCATCCGGTTCGTAGATGTAGTCCCAGTTGTTGCGACTGTTACTTCCGATCAGTTCACCGGAGAGCGGCAGCAACTGTTCGATGACCGGCTCCTGCTTCATCGTGTTGATGAAACGGGTGTAGGCAATGAACAGTACGTCGATCTCGCCGTTGATGTAGGCGTCGAGCTGAACCTTGGCGGGCCCGATCAACCTTTCCAGGTGCGGCGTATCACCCAGGCCAACGACGTGCGACACAATATTTGCACCAGCACGCATCATGAAACCGAAGCCCTTGTTACCGACCGCCGTAACCTGCAATTTCTTGCCTTCGGCGTCCCATTCCTTCATCCGGCTCAGCGCCAGACGCAGGACATTGGTGTTCAACCCGCCGCACAAACCCTTGTCAGAGGTTACCGTGATCAAACCAACCGCTTTCACTTCTTCACGCTCGATGAGGAAGGGATGGCTGTAATCGGTCAGCGCATGGGACAAATTTCCGGCAACGCGCCTTATCCTCTCGCCGTAGGGACGGGCAGACCGCATCCGATCCTGCGCCTTGCGCATTTTCGATGCGGCCACCATTTCCATGGCCTTGGTGATCTTGCGTGTGCTTTCGACGCTCTTGATCTTGTTGCGAATTTCCTTGCCGCTCGCCATGGCAATCTCCTCGATCGATCAGGCCAGCGTGGCCTTGAACTCCTCGATCGCCTTGCTGAGCGCCAGCTCAGCTTCAGCATCAAGTTCTTTGCTCGTTTCAATCTTGCTGACGAGGGCGGCGTGTTTCTGCTTGACGAAACTGTGCATCTGCTTCTCGACATCAAGCGCCTTCTTCACTTCAACATCGTCGAAAAAGCCCTTGTTGATCGCATGTAACGTGATCGCCATTTCGGAAACCGCCAACGGCGAATACTGTTGCTGCTTCATTAATTCAGTCACCAGACGGCCACGATCAAGCTGCTTGCGGGTGGCTTCATCCAGATCCGAAGCAAACTGGGCAAAAGCTGCAAGTTCGCGGTACTGGGCAAGCGCCAGACGCAC
>JANNNT010000058.1:0-3320 GCA_031398685.1 Rhodocyclaceae bacterium
TTCCGGTCAAAGCGATCAATTTCCATGATATTGCCCATCAGTTTGTTAGTCAGCAACATAGTCTCACCTAATTTGTATCCGGCGCAATATTTAACCCGATATTAGGCGTTGCAAACCACAAAACGCATACACCTGCCGCACGTCCTCCGCTATGATCTCTCCATCGAAACAGGCCTCTGCGCCGACTCAGGGAGTACTCCATCATGCTGAAACAACCGTCCACCAAATACACCGCCTTCCCGCCGGTCAAGATTGACAACCGTCAGTGGCCGAGTCATACGATCACCAGCGCACCGATCTGGATGAGTACGGATCTGCGCGACGGCAACCAGGCACTGTTCGAGCCGATGAACGCCGAGCGCAAGATGCGTATGTTCAAGACGCTGTGCGAAGTGGGCTTCAAGGAAATCGAGGTCGCCTTTCCCTCGGCATCGCAGACCGATTTCGACTTCGTGCGCAAATTGATCGAAGGCCAGCACATTCCCGATGATGTGACGATTGAGGTGCTCGCTCCGGCGCGTGAAGCACTCATCCGCCGCACTTTTGAGGGACTCAAGGGCGCCCGCCGGGCCATCGTGCACATCTACAACGCGACGTCGAAGCCTTTCCGCGAAATCGTCTTCGGCCTGAGCAAGGCTGAGGTGGTGAAGATGGCCGTATCGGCCGTAAAGCTGGCCAAGCAGCTTAGCGAAGAGAATCCAGGTACGGAATGGGTACTCGAATACAGCCCCGAGAACTTTACCGCCACCGAACTCGACTTCGCACTTGAGGTGTGCAACGCGGTGACTGCCGCCTGGGGAGCGACACCGGACAACAAGGTCATCCTCAATCTGCCAACCACGGTGGAAATGGCCACGCCCAATGTCTATGCCGACCAGATCGAATGGATGCATCGCCATCTGGCCTGTCGCGACAGCATTATCATCAGCTTGCATCCGCACAATGACCGGGGCACGGCGGTGGCGGCGGCCGAACTGGGTCTGATGGCCGGTGCCGACCGCGTTGAAGGTTGCCTCTTTGGCAATGGCGAGCGCACCGGCAACGTCGACCTCGTCACCCTGGCGCTCAACCTCTACACACAGGGCGTCGCGCCACATCTCGACTTCTCGGACATCAATGCCGTGGCGCGCCATTTCGAGCATTGCACGCAGATGCCAATCCACCCGCGTCACCCCTATGTCGGCGACCTGGTGTTCACCGCCTTCTCCGGCTCGCATCAGGACGCGATCAAGAAGGGCTTTTCCGCACAGGAAGCGGATGCCCCGTGGAACCTGCCCTACCTGCCGATCGACCCGGCCGATCTTGGCCGCAGCTACGATTCAGTGATCCGTATCAACAGCCAGTCCGGCAAGGGCGGCGTCGCCTACCTGCTCGAAACCGAATACGGCGTTGTCATGCCGCGCCGCCTGCAGGTCGAGTTTTCCGGCGAGGTACAGCGTTACACCGACAAGCACGGCGGCGAGATGGAAGCCGCCGATATATGGGAACTATTCTCGCAAACCTATCTCGACACCGGCACACCCGTAATCTACGTCGAACACCATCTCTTCGAAGATGGCAAGGCGCAGGGCATCCGCCTGACCGTCGAAATGGATGGCCGGAAACAAACGTTGATCGGCGAAGGCAACGGCCCGATTGATGCCGCGGTCCATGCCTTGCGCAATCTGGGCATCAGCCTGCAGGTGCGCAGCTACGAAGAGCGTTCGATGGGCAAAGGGGGCGATGCGAAGGCCTGTGCCTTCATGGAAGTCACTCAGAATGGCGGCGACCGGGAGTGTTACGGTGTCGGCATGGATGCCAACATCGTCACCGCCTCGATCAAGGCACTGATGAGCGGCGTCAATCGGCTGAATTTGAGCGGAATGGCTGTCAAGGCAGCTTGAGCCGCGAGGAGATCAACGGATGGTGCGGCGCGCCAACGTGGTAGAATCACGTCCCCTCCCGCACCCATCTGATTGATCTTCAATATGTTCTCCGGAATTATTGCCGCCATCGGCTACATTACCGACCTGACGCCACGCAACGACGGCACGCCGACTGTGCGCCTGACCATCGATGCCGGCCGGCTCGACCTTGACGACGTCGCACTGGGCGATTCGATGGCCTGTAACGGTGTCTGCCTGACCGTTGTCGAAACGAACGAGCACCGTTTCTTGGTCGATGTTTCGCCCGAAACACTGTGCTGCACCATTGGACTGGATTCGCCCGGCCCGATCAATCTCGAAAAAGCACTACGCCTGGCCGACCGCCTTGGCGGCCACCTCGTTTCCGGCCACGTCGATGGCGTCGGCGAGGTGTTGCGCTTCGACCCCGTTGGCGATAACCGTCTGCTCGAAATCCGCGCGCCGGACGCTTTGTCCAAGTACATCGCGCGCAAGGGATCAATCACCGTAAATGGCGTCAGCCTGACCACCAACCTGGTCAGCGGCGCCCGTTTCACCATCAACCTGATTCCGCACACGCTCGAGGCAACGACGCTGGGGAGCCTGAAAACAGGCAGTCGGGTGAATCTTGAGATTGATTTGATCGCACGCTACGTCGAGCGCATGCTTAACCCTGACGCTCCGGAGGCTCAGTAAATGCCCACCCAAACCCGATCAACGGCGATCGCTTCCATCGAAGAAATCATCATCGAGATACGCGCCGGGCGCATGGTCATCCTCGTTGACGAAGAAGACCGCGAGAACGAAGGTGATCTCATCCTTGCCGCCGAACACGCCACACCTGAGGCCATTAACTTTATGGTCAAGCATGCACGTGGTCTGGTGTGCCTGACCGTGACCGAGGAGCGTTGCAAGCAACTTGGCCTGTCGCAGATGGCCCGCGACAACAAGAGCCCGTTCAGCACCGCCTTCACCGTCTCGATCGAAGCGGCAACCGGGGTCACTACGGGCATCTCGGCGCAGGACAGGGCACACACCATTCAGGTGGCTGTGGCACGCGATGCCAGGCCGGAGGACATCGTCCAGCCCGGACATATTTTCCCGATCACCGCCAAGGCGGGTGGCGTGCTGGTGCGTGCCGGCCATACCGAAGCCGGCTGCGACCTGGCGCAAATGGCCGGGTTCGAGCCCGCGGCGGCCATTTGCGAAATACTCAAGGATGATGGCTCGATGGCGCGCCTGCCCGATCTCATCGAGTTCGCCAAAGAACATGGCCTGAAAATCGGCACGATTGCTGATCTCATTCATTTCCGTAGCCGCAACGAAACGCTGATCGAGCGCACCTTCTCCAAAGCAGTCAAGTCCGTGCATGGCGAATTCATTCTGCACGCCTACACCGACCGCACCTCGAACGAGGTTCATCTGGCGCTGGCCAAG
>JANNNT010000059.1:0-1527 GCA_031398685.1 Rhodocyclaceae bacterium
GCTGGAAGCCGTGCGGGCGTATTGGGGCGAACTGGCGGACGAAGCCCGATCGGCCTTTCGCCTGCTGCAGGTGTCGACCGATGAGGTCTATGGCTCGCTCGGCAAGGGCGATCCAGCGTTTACCGAGACGCACCGCTACGAGCCGAACAGCCCGTATTCGGCGTCCAAGGCGGCCTCCGACCATCTGGTGCGCGCCTACCATCACACCTACGGTTTGCCGGTTCTTACAACCAATTGTTCGAACAACTACGGGCCGTATCACTTCCCCGAAAAGCTGATTCCGCTGCTGATCGTCAATGCGCTGGCCGACAAAGCGCTGCCGGTGTATGGCGATGGTCAGCAGATTCGCGACTGGCTGTATGTCAAGGATCACTGCAGCGCCATCCGCCGCGTACTGGCCGATGGCCGGCTGGGCGAAACCTACAACGTCGGCGGCTGGAACGAAAAGCCGAATCTGGAGATCGTGCACACCGTGTGCGCCCTGCTCGACGAACTGCGGCCACGCGCCGACGGCCAGCCCTACAGCGCGCAGATCACTTATGTCACCGACCGCCCCGGCCACGACCGGCGCTACGCCATCGACGCGCGCAAGCTCGAGCAGGAACTCGGCTGGAAACCGGCCGAGACTTTTGAAACCGGCATCCGCAAGACGGTGGCGTGGTATCTGGATAACCAGCCCTGGGTGGCCAATGTGCTCAGCGGCGGTTATCGCGACTGGGTGGCGAAGCAGTACGGCAATTGAACAGGAAATTCGGATTAACCGCGGCGACACGGCATGCATGCCGCGAAGCAAATCCTTTATCTGGACGGCAAAACATATTGATTTTATGAGATATTATTTACTCCATGCGGGTGCTATGCCAGCACCAATAGGCCAATATTCTTTCGCCGTGTTCGCTGTGTTCGCCCTGGTTAGCTACTTTTCAAAAGGAAATCCACAATGACAAAACGCAAAGGCATCATCCTCGCCGGCGGTTCAGGCACCCGGCTCTACCCGGCGACCCAGGTCGTCTCCAAACAACTGCTGCCGATCTTCGACAAGCCGATGATCTACTACCCGCTGAGCACCTTGCTGCTCGCCGGAATCCGCGACATCCTGGTCATCTCGACGCCGCAGGACACGCCGCGTTTCGAGCAGTTGCTCGGTGACGGCAGCCAGTGGGGAATCAACCTCAGCTACGCCGTACAGCCCTCACCCGACGGCCTGGCGCAAGCCTTCCTGATCGGCGAGTCGTTTGTCGGCAACGACCCCTCGGCGCTGGTCCTGGGCGACAACATCTTCTACGGCCACGATTTCGCCGGGCTGTTGCAGGACGCGTCGGCTCGGCAAGAGGGGGCAACCGTTTTCGCCTACGCGGTCAACGACCCGGAACGCTACGGTGTTGTCGAGTTCGATGCGCAGGGTCGTGCCGTCAGTCTTGAGGAAAAACCAAAAGCGCCCAAGTCGCGCTACGCCGTCACCGGGCTGTACTTCTACGACCGGCACGTCGTCGAACTGGCCAAAACCGTCAAGCCTTCGGCGCGCGG
>JANNNT010000144.1:0-2559 GCA_031398685.1 Rhodocyclaceae bacterium
CAAGCTCGCCTACCACCACCACCTGATGATGGTCGCCGAAACCTTTGACGAAATCTCCACGCTCTTCGATCACACCGGGCCGTCGGTTGGGTTGTTGCTGGATACCGGCCACACGGTCGCCGGCCGCTTCGACTACCGGCAGCTGATCGAGCGCTTTGGCGATCGCATCGTGCACATTCATTTGAAGGACGTACGCAGCGAAGTGATGCGCGACGTACGCGGCAGTGACCTGAGCTTCAACCAGGGCGTGCGCAATGGCATGTTCACGGTTCCGGGCGATGGCTGCATCGACTTCTCCGCCATAGCGTCCTTCGTGCGACAAACGGGGTACGCCGGCTGGCTGGTCGTCGAGGCCGAACAGGATCCGCTCAAGGCCCCGCCGCTCGCCGCGGTAATTCGTGCTCGCCAATTTGTTGATGCCTTGTTCGATACGGTGCGTGTGTCCTGAACCCCGGGTCATCGCACGGCGCTTTCTTTTTTCAGGAGTTTTCAAACATGTCCAAATCAACACTCAACATTGGTCTGATCGGTTCGGGATTCATGGGGCAGGCCCATGCCGACGCTTTTCGCCGTGCCGGTCTCCTGTATCCCAATCTGCCACTCGTTCCGCATCTGTACGCCCTGGCCGACGCCAGCGACGAACTGGCGGCCAAAGCGGCGGCGCGTTTCGGTTTCGAGACGTCGACGGGTGACTGGCGCAAGCTGGTGAACGATCCCAAAGTCGATGTGGTCGACATCACCTCGCCCAACCATCTGCACTGCGAAATGGCCCTGGCCGCGATCGAAGCGGGCAAGCACGTGTATTGCGAAAAGCCGCTGTCAGTGTCTCTGAAAGACGCTGAACGCATGGCCGCCGCGGCAAAAAAAAGCGGAGTCAAGACGATGGTCGCGTTCAACAACATCAAGACGCCGGCGGCACTGCTGGCCAAGCAACTGATCGAGCGCGGCGACATTGGCGTGCCGACGCGCTTCCGGGCCTGGTTCGATCAGGGCTTCTTCAACGATCCCTCCTTGCCCTGGAACTGGCGTTGCTCGCGCAAGGATGCGGGTACCGGGGCGCTGGGCGATCTCGGTTCGCACGTCATCGGGGTCGGGCAATTCCTGATGGGCGATATCGTCGAGGTGACCGGGCAGGCCCAGACCTTCTTCCCGAACCGTCCGCTGGCGCAGGGCGGATCGGGCTACGGCGCAAAAGCGGGCGATAGCGCAGCGATGGCCCGGGTGGAAAACGAGGATCAGATCCAGTGTCTAGTGCGTTTCGCGTCGGGTGCGGGCGGCACGATCGAGGCGTCGCGCATCGCCGCAGGCAAGGTGTTCGGCGTGTATTGGGAGGTCTCGGGAACCGAAGGCACGATCATCATGGATGGCGAGCGTTTCAACGAACTGAAGATCTCGCGCTTTAACGATCCGAAACCGGATCGCGGCTTCAAGACAATTTATGCCGGTTCGCAGGTGCCGCAATTCTCGGCATTCTTCGGCTTCGATTTTGCCGGTGGCGGTCTAGGCTACTTCGACGTCAAGGTGATCGAGGTTCATGACCTTATCGCCGGCATCGCAGGAACGCAGGACTGTTTCCCCAATTTCGCTTTCGGGCTGGCCAACCAGCAGATCATGGCGGCCATGGAGCGTTCGCTTGAGACGCGAGCATGGGAGAAGGTTGGCGGAGCAGCCTGACATCGCGGTGGTCGGGGTAACACGTAAATGACACATGTGCCATACAAGGACTAAAGGAGTCATCAAACCATGAGCAAGAGACTGAAATTCGGGCTGATCGGGGCGGGGTACATGGGCAAGGCCTACGCCATTGCCCTGAACACGGTCGCCTCGGTATTTCCACTCTCGGCCAGACCGGTGCTGGAGCTGATTGCCACCACTTCGGCCGAGAGTGCGGCAACAAAAGCCGCGGCCTTCGGATTCAATCGCGCCACGGACTCGTGGCGAGAACTGGTTGCCGACCCTGAAATCGACATCGTGGGAATTTGCTCGCCGACCCATCTGCATCAGGAAATGGCCCTGGCGGCGATCGCTGCGGGTAAACATGTAATCTGTGAAAAGCCGCTGTCGCTGTCTGCCAAAAACGCCCATGCCATGGCGTTGGCGGCGGAACGTGCGGGCGTCAAAACGCTGGTGGGTTACAACTACATCAAGAATCCCGCCACGCAGTTGGCCAGGCAGATGATCGAGAATGGTGAAATCGGCGAGATCGTTCATTTTCGCGGGACGCACAACGAAGACTACCTCATGGACCCGGCCGCCGGCGGCGGCTGGCGTCTCAAGGAGAAATTCGCCAGCAAGGCCGGTGCGCTGGGCGACCTCGCCTCACACATCGTCAACCTGGCGCACTACCTGTGCGGGCCAATCGCGGAAGTGGTCGGTGAAAGCCAGATCGTGCACACCATGCGCCCTGGCGACAGCGGTCAACTGGAAACGGTCGAGAACGACGATCAGACCAATTTCCTGGTGAAATTCAAGAGCGGCGTGCTCGGATCGATCGAGGCCAGCCGCATCGCCGCCGGCCGGAAAATGGGGCTGACCTATGAAGTGGTCGGGACCAAAGGC
>JANNNT010000156.1:0-11769 GCA_031398685.1 Rhodocyclaceae bacterium
CTTGCAGCCCAACGCCATTATGTTCGTCGCCACTGGCCGCGAGATCAGCCGCTCGGCCGCCTACCTGGCCGAGGTTGTACACAAGCGCTTGCCGATTCCGTACCCGGCCCTGGCGGCGATCATCGAGCAGTCGGGCGCGAGTGCCGGGATGGACGAAGCAGCGGCGCTCAAGCTCCTGCAGCCGCACGGCGCGGAAATCCTGCGAGCGGTCTACGAACTGGTCGCCCACCGCAGTATCGAGAATGGCATCCGGCCGGTCTGGATCTTCCTGCCGCAGGTGCGTGAAGGCAGCTGGCAGGAAGAAACGCCAGAGACCGTGCGCATCGCCACGGACGCGGGCTTCGCGGTGGTCAACCTTGCTGACGTCTACGAGGGCCGCGACAAGACCACGCTGCGCTTGGCCGAGTGGGACGACCACCCCAACGTACTGGGGCACCGACTGGTTGCCGACGCGCTGTACCAGGCTTTGGCAGCGAATCCAGCGACCCTCTTTGGTACCGGCCCCGTTGCCAAATGAACCCTATGAGCCAGCACTACAGTTCCGTACCTGATCCCATCCCTTACAGGAGTCCTTCATGACCAATGCCCTTACGCAGACAATCAAGAATTTCATCATGACGGAGTTCCTTCCCGGCGAGAATCCCGATGAACTTACCGAGACAACGCCGCTGATCCGCGGCGGCATTCTCGATTCGATCGCGACGCTCAAGCTGGTCATGTTCATGGAAGAAAAGTACAGCGTCAGCTTTGAACCACACGAAGTCGACAAGGAGAACCTCGACAACCTCTCCAGCATCGTGCGGCTGCTTCAATCCAAAAACCCGACGGTGATGTGATGGGTGCCGGCCTGCATGAAGCCTTCATCGCCAGCGCGCGGCAAAACCCGCAGGCGGTGAGCGTCGTCGAGCCAGGCAAGGGCGCGATCACGTATGGCGAACTCGACGCCCTGTCCGATCGATTACGCGACCGCCTGGCCCAGCTCGGTGTCGGCCGCGGCGATCGTGTGGGTATCTACTTGCGGAAATCGATTGACTCGGTGGCGACGCTTCTCGGCGCGCTCAAGGCCGGTGCTGCCTACGTGCCGGTCGATCCCGGCGCCCCGGCGGCGCGCGGCGCGTATATTCTGCACAACTGCGCGGTCAAGGTCGTGGTCGTCGAAGCAGCGCTGGCCGACAAGCTTGGCGCCGAGCTCGAAAGGCTGGGCGCCACGCCTGCGATGATCGCCGTTGACGGGCGGCAGAATGGCGGCGCCGGCTTGCGCATCGCACTGGACGTAGCCGACGCGCAGGCCACCGCGCCCGGCGCGGAAACCGTGCCCAGCCTTCCCAGCGACTTGGCCTACATCCTCTACACATCGGGGTCGACCGGCAAGCCCAAGGGCGTGATGCTGTCGCACGAGAATGCGGTGAGCTTCGTCGACTGGTGCTCCGAGATCTTCGCTCCGACGGCGGCCGATCGCTTCTCGTCGCACGCCCCGTTTCACTTCGACCTATCGATTCTCGACATTTATGTTTGCCTCAAGCACGGCGCAACTCTGGTGCTGATCGGCGAGGATATCGGCAAGGACGCGCCGCGGCTGGCGCAGCTGATTGCCGATGAGCGGATCTCGATCTGGTACTCGGCGCCGTCGATCCTCGCTTTGCTGGCGCAGTTCGGCAATCTGCCGAAACACGACTACGCCGAATTGCGCCAAGTGCTGTTTGCCGGCGAGGTTTTTCCGGTCAAGCACTTGCGCACACTCTGCGAGCTCTTGCCCAGTCCACAATACTTCAACCTCTACGGTCCGACCGAAACCAATGTCTGCACCTGGCACGAAGTGCCACTGCCGGTGCCGCCCGAACGCAGCACACCGTACCCGATCGGCAAGGTCTGTTCGCAGCTGCGCGGCCGCGTGCTCGACCAACACGGTTTCGAGGTGGCCCGAGGTAGCCAGGGTGAACTCTGCATCGCCGGGCCGGGTGTGATGCAAGGTTACTGGGCGCTGCCCGAGCAGACGGCCAAAGGGTTTTTCACGGGCGAAGACGGTACCGCCTGGTATCGCACCGGCGACATCGTCACCGAGGCTGAGGACGGCTGTTACACCTACCTCGGTCGACGCGACCGCATGGTCAAGCGCCGCGGCTACCGGGTCGAGCTCGGCGAGATCGAAGCCAGCCTGTACCGCCACACCAAGGTCAAGGAGGCTGCGGTTGTTGCTTTCGCCGACGAGCAGGCGGGCGTGAGCATCACGGCGTTCCTGAGCAGCCGCGAGACACAGCGGCCGTCGCTGATCGAGATCAAGCGCTTCTGCGCCGAAAACCTGCCCTTGTACATGATCCCGGACCAATTCACCTGGTTTGACAGCCTGCCCAAGACCTCGACCGACAAGATCGACTACCAGCGCCTCAAGGAGATGCGGTAATGGATTTCAGTTTTACGAGCGAGCAGAAGCAGCTGCGCGACAGCATCGTCAAGTTCGCACAAGGCGAACTAAACCGCGATGTGATCGAGCGCGACCGGGCCCAGGTCTTCTCCCGCGAACTCTGGCGCCAGTGCGCTGACTTCGGCTTGCTCGGTCTGCCAGTGCCGGAAGAATACGGCGGCACCGGCGCCGACCCGCTGAGCTGCGCCATTGCGCTCGAGGCCCTGGGCTACGGCTGTCGCGATGGCGGTCTGGTGTTTTCGATCTGCGCCCATGTGCTGGCCTGCGTCGTACCCGTCTGGCAGCACGGCAGCGCGGCGCAAAAGGACCGTTACCTCGGCGGCCTGTGTGACGGCACACTGGTCGGCGCGCACGCCATCACCGAACCCGATTCGGGATCGGACACGTTTGCGATGCGCCTAAGTGCCAAGCGCACGGACGGCGGCTGGCGCCTCAACGGCAGCAAGACCTTCATCTCCAACGCGCCGGTCGCCGATGTCGTCGTCGTGTTCGCACTCACCGATCCTGACAAGGGCTTTCACGGCGGGATCACGGCGTTCCTGATCGAACGCGGTTTGGCTGGATTCTCCGCCGGCCAGAAGTTCCACAAAATGGGTTTGCGTACCTCACCGGTAGGCGAGTTGGTATTCGAGGATGCCCTGGTTCCCGACGAGGCGGTACTCGGTACTGTCGGTGGCGGTAGCAGCGTGTTCGGCACGGCGATGGACTGGGAACGTGCGCTGCTCGTTGCGTCGCACGTCGGCACGATCGAACGACTGCTGGAAACCTCGATTACCTACGCGCGGACACGCTCGCAGTTCGGCCAAACCATCGGCAAATTCCAGGCTGTCGCGCACAAGATCGCCGACATGAAGGTTCATCTCGAGGCGGCGCGGCTGCTGGTGTACCGCACGGCCTCGCGCCTGACCACGACGCGCAGCATCTCGCTCGACGCGGCGATTACCAAGCTGTTCGTCAGCGAATCGCTGGTCAGGACGGCGCTTGACACCGTGCAGGTGCACGGCGGCTACGGCTTCATGGAAGAGTATGAAGTCGAACGCGCGCTACGTGACGCCATCGGCTCGACGCTGTACTCGGGCACCAGCGAAATGCAGCGCAACATTATCGGGCGCTGGCTCGGGTTGTAGTCGTTGATATTGAAGAAAACAGGCGTCAAGACGACGCAATCCGAATCTTGCGCTTGACTTCGGAAGCCGGTGAGGCAGTGCCGACCACTCGGCGACTGATACACTCAACACATGAAAATGGCTTTTACTATGTTGCTGCTCTGCCTAACAAGCGCAACACCCCTCGTGTTGGCGGGAACCGCTGTGGACGTTGAAGTTGTTCGCGTGTCTGCCGACGCGGCTGTGGCTGCCGCGCGGGCAAAGAAAAGCAGATTCGACAGCAAGCAGATGGAAAAGGAATTGCAACGCCTGCCCTGGAAGCAGTTCAAGTCGGTCATCGCATCCATACCAAAAATGAAAGCGAGTATTGATGCCTATGGCCCGATCGGATGGCAATTCGTCCAGGCAAACTATACGACCTACCCCTGGCAGAAAAACATCGACAAGCTTGATGAAATTCAGAAGAAAAGACTGGCCGAGTTGATACAAACCGCCAAACGCGCCCGATAGCTTGCCCCTGGCTCTTGAGGTTTCTGCGAAACGAACGGCCGAGTCTCGCGTCCAGGCCTCTGTTATCTGCTTCTCAACCGAGCGCCGCCGTCAGCGCAGGCACTACCTCGAACAGATCACCAACAAGCCCGTAATCAGCGACCTGGAAGATCGGCGCATCGGCGTCCTTGTTGATCGCCACGATCACCTGACTCTCTTTCATCCCCGCCAGATGCTGGATGGCACCGGAAATCCCAACGGCGATGTAGAGCTGTGGCGCGACGATCTTGCCGGTCTGCCCGACCTGGAAGTCATTCGACACATAGCCAGCGTCCACCGCCGCCCGCGAAGCGCCCAGCGCCGCGCCGAGCTTGTCGGCCAACGGTTCCAGTAGCGCGTGAAAGCTTTCGCCGCTGCCCAGCCCGCGCCCGCCGGAGATGACCACTTTGGCTGCCGCCAGTTCGGGGCGTGCTGATTGAGACAATTCGCGCGAAACAACTTTGCTCAGACCTTGATCAGGCGCTGCGACGATGTTTTCGATGCCGGCTGTTCCACCCTCGCCGGCCGGCGCAAACGCCGTCGAGCGGACCGTGATCACTTTTACCGTATCCATTGACTGAACGGTCGCCAGCACGTTTCCTGCGTAGATGGGGCGGACGAAGGTGTCGGGCGTGTCTACCGCAACGATTTCCGAGATCTGCGCGACGTCGAGCAAGGCGGCGATTCGCGGCATCAGATTCTTGCCCGCCGTTGTGGCCGGTGCGAGGATGTGGCTGTACGCCGCGGCGTGGGCAACGATCAGCGCGGCGATGTTCTCCGGCGATTGATCGGCGTAATGCGGGGCCTCGGCCAACAACACCTTCGCGACGCCGGCGATCTTTGCCGCCTGTTCGGCGACTGCGGCGCAGCCCTGCCCGGCGATAAGGAGATGGACGGTTCCACCGATTCGTTCAGCGGCGGTTACGGTGTTGAGCGTAGCCGTTTTGAGTACGATATTGTCGTGTTCGGCAATGACGAGAAGGTTCATCTCAGAGCACTCCTTCCTGTTTGAGCCGGGAGAGCAATTCGGCGACGTCAGCGACCTTGATGCCAGCCGCTCGTTTGGGTGGTTCAGCGACCTTCAGGGTGTGCAGGCGCGGGGTGACTTCGACGCCCAAGGCGTCGGGGGTCACGATGTCGAGCGGTTTCTTTTTTGCTTTCATGATGTTGGGGAGTGTCGAGTAACGCGGTTCGTTCAGGCGCAGGTCGGTGGTTACTACCGCCGGCAGGGAGATTTCAACGGTTTCGTGCCCGCCATCGATTTCGCGCGTGACCGTCGCGTGACCATCGGAGACCCGAAGGTTCGAGGCGAAGGTGGCTTGCGGCCAGTTCATCAGGGCGGCAAGCATCTGTCCGGTCTGATTCGCATCGTCGTCGATGGCTTGTTTGCCGCACAGTACGATCTGCGGTTTCTCTTTGTCGCACACGGCTTTGAGCAGTTTGGCGACGGCCAGCGGTTGCAGTTCGACATCGGTTTCGATCAGAATGGCGCGGTCGGCGCCGAGGGCCATGGCGGTGCGCAGGGTTTCCTGACAATTGGCAACGCCGGCGGAAACGGCGATAACTTCGCTGGCAATGCCGGCTTCCTTGAGGCGAACGGCTTCTTCAACGGCGATTTCGTCAAAGGGGTTCATCGACATTTTGGCGTTGGCGATATCAACGCCCGTGCCATCCGCTTTGATGCGCACTTTGACGTTGTAATCAACGACCCGCTTGACGGATACGAGGATCTTCAAATTGTTTCTCCTTTTGCAAATTGCGCAGATCTGTGCGAGGCAGCGCAGTCATTCCTTGGTTTGTGCTACTTTAAAGGGCCACGGGGTGATCAACGGCTTAAAATCTTTGCTACCTTCAGCGCCAAGCGGAACCGCTAAGACATCTCGATTGAATGCATTGTAACGCCCAGTCCAACGCTATCGTAGGTGCATAGACACTTGCCGGCCGGAAAGTTCTCGCAAACCCTGGATCACCCGCGGTATCTCCAATAACGAACAATACACTCTCGCTCAAATGCTCCTCACTACGCATGGCACGGCCCAAGGAAAGCCATTGGGTTTATCATGGGTATCCAAACCGGAATATGTCCTCAATGCATTTTATCGACCCTGACCGCTATGCCGCGCTGAAGGCAACGGGCAAACTGCCTTCGCCCAAAGGGGTCGCATTGTCAATCATCCGTCTGTTGCAGCGTGATGATTTCCGGATTGCCGATCTGGTACAACTGATTCAATCCGACCCGGCCATCGCCGGACGCATTCTGTATTTCGCCAATGCGGCCGCCTTTGGCCGATCGCGTCCCATGGTATCCCTGCAACGCGCGATCGTTGCTTTGGGTTCGTTTCGTGTACGTGATCTGGTTATCGGCCTATCCGTCATGCACAGCCACCGGAGCGGACAATGTCCAGCCTTCGATTACGAAGGTTTCTGGGGGCACTCACTGGCCACCGGTATCGCGTGCCAGGAACTTGCTCATTTCGCCCAGATCACGAGTGAAGAAATCTTCACCATCGGTTTGCTGGCAAGGGTTGGCGAACTGGGTCTGGCCTCAGTCTTCCCCGATGAATACTCCGATCTCCTGCTGGCCTCACGGGATAATTACGTCGAAATGGCAGCGCTGGAACAGGAACGATTTGATCTGGATCACCATAAGCTGTCTGCCAGTATGCTCGATGAGTGGGGTCTGCCCGAAGTGCTCATCCAGGCGGCCTACCACCACGAAAACCCGGATGCCGCCGGGTTTGCCGATGGTTCGCGAGTACAGACGCTCACCCACTCCCTGAGTTTTGCCAGTTCGCTGGCGCGACTGTGCATGGTCGACGAAGAATCCCGCTGGGGTTTGCTGCCCGCACTTCTGGCACGTGCAGCGCGTCTCGGTATCGGTGGCGATTCACTCAACGAACTTGTTGATCGCATGGTTGAGCGGTGGCGCGAATGGGGTGCCAAACTGCAGGTACGTACCCAGGACATCCCACCCTTTGCAGAAATACTGGCTGCCAGCCCCCCCATCAGGCGCATGGGCACCGTTGCCGACACCGAAAACCGGCGGACTGCTACGCCGTGCCTGCACGTTCAGCTGATTGGCATCCCACTTGCAGAGCTTCAGCCGCTGATGCAGCAGATCGAGGATCTCGGTCACCAGCCTGTTCTGGTTGACGATACGGAGGAAGGGGTGGCGCTGGCGCTGCGCCGTCCGGCTCAGATCATCATCGCCGACTTGTCGATGCCTGACATGGAAGTGACGGATTTTTGTCGCAGCCTGCGTCAGACACCGACGGGCAAGGAAAGCTACACCCTGATTCTGGCGTCGCCGGAAAACGAGAGCCGCATTCTTGAAGTCGTCGATGCCGGCGCGGATGACGTGCTGATCAAGCCCCTGAACGCGCAAACCCTGCGCGTACACCTCAACACAGCGGCTCGCATGCTGATCCTGAAAGATGAAATCCATCGTGATCGTCTTGGCATCATGCGTTCGACCGACGAGTTTGCCGTGGCTCAGAAACGCCTCTTGCAGGACGCGCTGACCGATACCCTGACGCAGCTTCCCAATCGCCGTAACGGGCTTGATTTCCTGGCATCGGAGTGGATCTTCGCCCAGTCCAGCGGTTCACCGCTGGCGTGTTTGATGCTGGACATCGACCATTTCAAGCGAATCAACGACAGCTATGGACACGCGGCAGGCGATGCCGTACTGCGCCAGTTGGCGGACATCCTGAAGCACACATCGCGTGCCGAGGACATGGTTTTCCGCTACGGCGGCGAAGAGTTCGCGGCCATTCTGACCAACGCCAACCAGCGTGTCGCCCTGCAGATCGGCGAGCGCATCCGGGCCTTGATCGAAAAAACGACATTCAAGTGGGAAGAGCGGCGTATTCCGGTCACGCTAAGTATCGGAGCCGCCATTTCAAACGGTGCAGAAACGGACAGCCTGGCGCTGATTCAGGCGGCCGACTCAGCCCTGTATCGGGCCAAGGAAGGCGGACGTAACCGGGTTGTGGCATCGAGCTGACAACACACCTGACGAGCACGTGAGGTAAAACTCGTTGCTCTATTCTTTCTACAAGAAATAGCGCTTACTCGGGAAACCGGTTCTTTTCGTCCGCCACGCGAACCGCTTCGCCCTCGATGACATCGCCTTCGGAACCGGGCTTCGATGCCTCTGGCTTGAAATCCGGTCCACGCGGCTGCCCACTCGCCTGTTCGTCCATCTGCTGGCGAATATGTGCGCGAATCGCGCGCGTCTTCCACCAGAAGTAAATCCATAGGATCAGCCCGGCAACGGCGATGACAGCAAAGAAAACAAGCGAAAACATGAACGCTGCCCCCAGCAGAACAACGCTGGCGACGACCGTCAGTACCTGGGCAACAATGCCCTTCGGTTGCTTTGACGGATCAAAGTTGGTATTCATCATCAGCTCCTGGTCCGGCCATCGCCATGTCGACAGCCTTTTTCGATAGGTGTGAGGCAAACAGCCCAATGAAATCGTATTCGTACTGGCGGATGTAGGTCCCTCGCCGCAAGCCGATGCGCGTCGTATTCGAGCCAAAGAGCTGGCCGGCATCGATGGCCTGCAAGCCGATATCCCGCGCCGAGTCATACGCCATCTTGGCAATGATGCCCAGCCCCAACCCGAGACTCACGTAAGTCTTGATCACGTCAGCATCAATGGCCGCGAGCACAATATTGGGCTCCAGTTGAGCGCGCTCGAAGGCCTTGTTGATGCGCGAGCGCCCGGCAAAAGCTGGATCATAGGTAATTAGCGGCCAGCGTGCCAGTGAAACCAGCGAAATCGACTTCTCGGAAAGAATGGGGTGCCCATCCGGCGCAACAACACAATGTTCCCACTGGTAACACGGCAGCATGACGAGCTGTGGATACTGATCGAGTGCTTCGGTGGCGATGGCGATATCCGCCTCGCCCTTGATCGTCAATTCGGCGATCTGCGTCGGGCTGCCCTGATGCATCGACAGGCGAACCTTCGGATGCCGCTCGATAAAGTTTTTGACCACGGCCGGCAGGGCGTAACGCGCCTGCGTATGCGTGGTAGCAATCACCAGACTGCCGGAATCGCCACCGGCGTACTCCTCACCGACGCGCTTGATGTTGTCGGCTTCGCGCAGGATGCGTTCGGCGATTTCGAGCACGCGCTTGCCCGGTTCGGTAATGGCCGTCAAACGCTTTCCGCTGCGCTCAAACACGACGACCCCGAGTTCCTCCTCAAGCAGCTTGATCTGCTTGGAAACGCCCGGCTGTGAGGTATAGAGCACTTCGGCGGCTTCTGACACATTGAGTCCACACCGGGCGACTTCAACAAGATAACGGAGTTGCTGGAGCTTCATTTGAATTCTTAATAACAAATAGTTCTAGCAATCTAACTGAATATTCTTTTTCAATCAACTTTGGCACTGCTACCATAAAATCACACTAATCACCGCGGAGCATCATGGACTGGCTCTACACCCTCTCAGGCTTTGTTGTTGGCGCCATCGTCGGGCTTACCGGCGTCGGCGGCGGGTCGCTCATGACGCCCCTGCTGGTGCTGCTCTTCGGCATCCACCCGGCAACGGCGGTCGGCACCGATCTGCTCTACGCCGCCATTACCAAGGCCGGCGGTACGACCGTCCATGCCAAAAAAGGCCACGTCAATTGGCGCATTACCGGCCTGCTGGCCAGCGGCAGCATTCCGGCGTCGATTCTAACCATCTGGGCGCTGTCTTTCCTGCCCAAGCAAAGTCCGGGCATAACCCACATCATTTCGGTTTCACTGGGTGTCGCACTTGTTCTCACCGCCTGCGCCATTGTTTTTCGCTCGAAGCTACAGCGTTATGCACTCCAGCACGCAGATGATTCCGCCCATACGAAACTTCAAGCCCCGATCACCGTCTTAATTGGTGTATTGCTCGGTATACTAGTTACGATTTCTTCGGTTGGCGCAGGTGCATTGGGAGTCGCGGCACTTTTCTTCCTTTATCCCAGGTTGCCGGCCATCCGTATTGTCGGCAGCGACCTCGCTCATGCCGTACCCCTGACGCTGATTGCCGGACTTGGACACTGGGCCATAGGCAGCGTCGACTGGTCGCTGCTTGGCAGTCTACTGATCGGTTCGCTTCCAGGAATCTGGCTGGGCAGCCACGCCTCGGCCAGAGTACCTGAGCGTTTCTTGCGCCCGATCCTGGCCACCATGCTGGTCCTGGTCGGCGGCAAATTGATTACGCTGTAAAGATTAAAGGAACACCCCATGTATCACTACGACAGCATTGACCAACAACTCGTTGACGAACGCGTTGTGCAGTATCGCGACCAGATCGAACGCAACCTGGCCGGCACGCTCTCTGACGATGAACTGCGCCCTCTGCGCCTGCAAAACGGCCTTTACATCCAGCGTCATGGCCCGATGTTGCGTATCGCCATCCCTTACGGCCAGCTTTCGGCGGCACAGTTACGCAAACTGGCTGAAATTTCGCGCCGTTATGACCGCAGCTTCGGACACTTTTCCACGCGCCAGAACATGCAGCTCAATTGGCCGAAATTCGAGGAAACCCCGGAAATCCTCGGCGAACTGGCCACTGTTGAAATGCACGCCATACAAACCTCGGGCAACTGCATCCGCAACATCACGACCGATGAGTTTGCTGGCGTCGCTCCGGACGAGTTGACCGACCCGCGCCCGTATTGCGAAGTGCTGCGCCAGTGGTCGACCTTCCACCCGGAATTCGCTTTCCTGCCGCGCAAATTCAAGATCGCCGTCAATGCGGCTGCCGAAGATCGTGCTGTCATCCGCGCGCACGACATCGGATTGGAGATCGTCAAAAACGACGCCGGAGAACTCGGCGCCAGGGTTTTTGTAGGTGGCGGTCTTGGCCGCACGCCCATCCTCGGCAAGGTCGTGCGTGATTTCCTGCCGCGCCGGGATCTATTGTCCTATCTCGACGCCGTGCTGCGCGTGTACAACCGCCACGGCCGCCGCGACAACATCTACAAGGCGCGCGTCAAGATTCTCGTCAACGCGCTGGGTATCGAGGAATTTGCCCGCCAGGTCGAAGAAGAGTGGTCGTTCCTGAAAGATGGCCCGTCAACGCTGACCGACGAAGAATTCGAGCGCATCGCCCGCCATTTCGCGCCCCCGGCCTATGAATCACTCGCAGCGGAAGACAGCGTTTTTTCCGACGCTGTTGCCAACGACAAGGCGTTTGCTGCTTGGGTCAGACGCTCCGTGCATGCCCACAAGGTTCCGGGTTACGCCGCCGTGACGCTTTCGCTCAAAGCGCCCGGCAAGCCTCCCGGCGACATTACCGATGTGCAGATGGAAGCGGTGGCCGATCTGGCCGACCGCTACAGCTTCAGCGAACTGCGCGTCAGCCATGAACAGAATGTAGTGCTTTCCAATGTTCGCCAGCGTGACCTTTACGAGGTGTGGCAGGGTGCACGCGCCCATGGCCTGGCGACGTCGAACATCGGCCTGCTCACCGACATGATCTGCTGCCCCGGCGGCGATCTGTGCTCGCTGGCCAACGCCCGTTCGATCCCGATTGCCGATGCCATCAACAAAAAATTCGACGATCTCGACTACCTCCACGATATCGGTGACATTTCGGTCAACATCTCGGGCTGCATGAATTCCTGCGGCCATCATCACGTCGCCAACATCGGCATTCTCGGTGTCGACAAGAACAGTGAGGAGTGGTACCAGATTACCGTCGGCGGCCAGCAGGGCA
>JANNNT010000181.1:0-11082 GCA_031398685.1 Rhodocyclaceae bacterium
GTACGCGCCAGCCCTGTCGCCGAAAAGGAAATTATCATCGTCGATGACTTTTCAACGGCGCCGTTGCAGTGGTTCCATTTGAGGAAGCGCTTCACGGGATCTTGCTCCCGCTCCAGGAACAGGTAGGGCAGCTGTGGCACGAGAATCATATAGACGTGGCCACTGGCCGGCGATGGCAGACCCCACCTGGGCGAGTGAAGTGCATGCCTATTACGGACAGCGCAACTACTGGCTGCGGGACGATCCCGATATCGATATTTAACACGCAGGTCGTGTAAGCATGGCGGCCGGCGAGCGTGATCCTCCTTCGACCACCCTCGTCGGCCGGTTTCCAGGCAGGGTTGCTGGTGGCAATTCTTCAACCCGTCAACGCTCCCGACGTGGTACCGCCGCAGGGTTGCGCGATGAGCGCTGTACGCGATCAAAAGCCTTCTGGCAGGCTTGCTTTTCCACGTCACCCAAATCGAACAGCGCAAGCAGCGCCGCGATCGGCGTGACCGCTGCCAGAGCGGCGGCCGCAGCCAGCCGCAAGCCGATCGTCGCCTTCTCGAGCCGGACTTCGGGATCGGCAAAGGTGCCTTCAATATGCACCGGGGTACGCAGTGTGACCGGCGACAGATCCTTCGGCTGCGCGCGGAACACCAGCCCCAGGCGTTCGTCGGCCAGCGAGATGGCTCCCGTTCCGTTCAGGGTGCTATCGTCGGTTTCAATCACTGCCACCGCCAGCTGAGCGTTGCCCTGGCGCACCTTCAAGGCGCTTACCGCACACTGCATCGGCAACATCTCGTCGCCGCGCACGACCATGCCCAGGGCCTCGGCGATATCGAGGCCGATCACTTCAACCAGGAAATGCGATATCCGGCCGTCGCGCACCCACAGTTGTATGTCGCCATCAAGCGAACCGAGCACGCGCGCCGTGGATCGTCCGTGGCCGCGCAGGACGGCACGCCCGCCCAGGGTTCCGCCGATGTAACCGCGCGCCGCACCGCGATCGGCGACATTGCGCGGCTTGACGAATCGCTCCAACTGCACGCCGGACCAGCGCAGGTCGGCGTTCCAGAGCGGTGTCTCGCCACGCGCATCGAGTGAGAGGGTGCCGCGCAGGTCACCTTTCGCAGTGCGCGCGACGATATCCTTCAGTATCAGGACCCGATTTTCGAGCCGGAGTTGCGCCTGAAGCGGTGCAAGCGTCTCCAGTTGCGCTGTGCCGAGGTCGAATTGGTCAAGCGCCACCGTCACGTCGGCGTCCATCGCCGCCAGCGAGGGGATATCGAATTCACGTTGCGGCAGCACCCGCGCAGGGCGCGGAGAAGTGGAGGACGCCTTCGCGTCGACCGTGCTTCCGGAACGTGGCTTGGGCGCTGCGCCGATTGTCGGGCCGAGGTCCGGCATCGATAAGCGCGCACCGCTTAGCCGTCCAGTCATTTTTGGCACGTCCGGCGTCGGATCGTAGCGAAAACTGCCGTTCAAGCGCGACGTGCCGATCGACAGCTCGCGGACCTCCGTGGACCAGATGGCGCCTTCCTTGACTGCGCGGCCGCGCATCGCGAACGTGCCGGTGGTCGGCAGCGTGACACCGATCGTTTCGCCGATTACATCCAGAGAAGGGCCCGCAAGCCGATACTGTCCGTCAAGCCCACCAAGCTGCAGGACGTCGCGTGCACTGCCATCAAAATCGAGCTCCGTTGCGCCCATGCGCAGTTCGAGCTGCACCGGGACGGGCGCCGTTTGCGCGGTCGAGTCGACCAGCGACAGCGGGCCGCCGGCGCGTAATCGCGCGGTTATTTTCTGCCCGCGATAGTCTCCCCGGGCGCTGATTTCCAGCCGCGCTTTCCCGGCTTGGCCAGGGCCGGGGCCGGACGAAGAAGAGTCCTCGAGCGAATGCAGCGTGGCTTCGAGTCGCACGCGGGCGAACGCGTCGTCGAGCCGAATATCCCCAGCGGCTATGGCGAGGCGTCCGAATTGGGGAAGTGCCGGCGGTCTTCTCTCATCCTGCGGCCCGAAACTCCAGTTGGCGCGGCCATCTTCGCTGCGGACCAGCGTTGCATCGAGACGGGATGCTTCAAGCGAGTTGATGTACGGGCGTCTGAGCGGCGCGTGGCCTACCTTTTCCGTGTTGCCCCTGCCGGAACGGGCCAGCAGCGTGGTGTACGGCAAGGCTAGGCGAAGGTCGGTGGCGCGCAACAACTCGGGATTCTGCCCGTGCAATGCCGGACCCTCCGGGGCGGGGCCAACGATCAGAAGATCGGTGCGCAAGCGCAGTCGTCCGATGAACCGGACGCCGAAGCCGGGGCCGATGGTCACCTCCCGTTCAAGGGTGGAGCGCACGGCCGCTTCGAGGGGACGGCGCAAGAACGGCCACTCCAACCATTCGCAAAGGGCAAGCGCAACGAAAACCCCGGCGAAGGCAATGGCGAGACGTCGCGACCACGCCGGCATTCGCTGATGCCGTGTTGCAAACCGGCCGGGACCTGGTGTCTCGCTTTCCATCACGTTTTCATCGTCCGCATGGCAGGCTCCTCTGTACGGACAGTTCGCCCGTTCCTGAAGGCATAAGCAAGCCGCATGCCCTGGGCCACGAAGCATGGTTGCGTGCCCGACCCGCCTGACGAAAAGACCCCTGTCGTCACTCGCCTGACGGGTTACGGTTTTACTCACTTATTTACCGGGAGTAGGTAAAAAGCGCCACGATCCCTGTTTGCGGCGCAGGCACATTTCCTGCCGGGAAAGGGTGCGCGACTTGGAACCCAGGGGATCGGCGCGGCCAAGCGATGTTTTATCGTTGTAACGTTTTTTCGAAGGAGAGAACCATGCCACAAGGTCAATGGAGCGAAAAACGCGAACGTCAGTACGGCCATATCAAGGACAGTCTGACGGAGCGCGGCAAGAGCGAAGAGCTTGCCGAGGAGATTGCGGCGCGGACGGTCAATAAGGAACGGGCGCAGCACGGCGAAGCCAAAACGGCCAGCAAGGCGACACTAGAAGATATGCCGGCGCCGCGACGCGGCGGTCAACGTTCGCACCGGGGCGAGGGCGGGCGGACGCTCCGCCAGTTGTATGAGGAGGCGCGCGCCAAAGGGGTCCGCGGGCGTTCGACCATGAGTAAAGCGGAACTCGAAGCGGCCCTCCGCCGCTAGGACAGGAGAGGTGTTTATGATCGCCCTATCGTGCTCCCGCTCCGTCGACTTTTACAGTGTTTTCGCCGCGTCGAGCGGCCCAGGCTGGTCACCCGGCATTTTGCCTTGGCGGGCCGCCGACATCCCGTCGTCGTCGCCTGCAGAACCCGACGACCCCGTCGAACCGGACCACCCGGACGAGCCGGCCCATCCCGACGACCCGGACTTCCCTCCCAATGACGTGCCTCCGAAAATTGACGTGCCTCCGCCCGACGTATTTCCGGTACCCGTTCGGGAACCTCCGGTCATGCAAAAGCCGCCGCGTCGGGGAGAAATCGAACAACCGGAACGCCACACACTCCATTATTCAGTCATCGATTCGCCGCAATGTTCCACTGCATGACTTCCGGCATGTCGTCGCCGTGGGTCACGATATGGTGGTGATGCCGGGCCAGCGCGTCGTCGAAAATTTGAACGGCGGCGGCGATATCGAAGGCCGGAGCGTGGGCGCGCCGCAGTGCATCGAGCGCCAGGTGATAGCGGCTCATCCCGTTGAGCACCGTCATGTCGAACGGCGTGGTGGTCGTTCCTTCCTCGCGATAGCCGTGGACATGAAAACGTGCGGCATTGGGCCGGCGATAGAGCAGCTCATGAATCACCATCGGATAACCGTGGAAGGCCATGATGACCGGCGCCGTTTCGGTGAACAACGCCACGAAATGCCCGTCGTCCAGCGCATGTTCATAACGCGCTTTGGAGTCGATGCACAGCAAATCGACGATGTTGATGACGCGTACGTGCAATGCCGGTGCATGACGACGCAGTAAGCGGGCCGCGGCGACGACCTCGCGCATCGGGACGTCGCCCGCCCCAACCAGCACGATGTCCGGAACTTCGGCGATCTCGCCGATTTCTTCGTATCCAGCCCACGGCCATACGCCGGCCCCGGTCGCGCAGTGCACGCGCGCCGCCTCGAGATCCATCCACTGCGGCATGGGTTTCTTGGATGACACGATAAGGTTGATCCGATCCCGGCTCTGCAGGCACTCGTGTGCGACCACGAGCAGACAATTGGCATCGGGCGGAAGGTAGATGCGCACCTGCGCGGCTTTCCTGGTCAGCAGCGCATTGATGAAGGTGGGGCCTTGATGCGAATAGCCATTGTGGTCCTGTTCCCAGACATGGCTGGTGAGCAGGTAATTCAGCGACGACAGCGGTGCCCGCCAGGCAATTTCGCCTGACATCTTCTGCCACTTGGCGTACTGGAACATCATCGAGTCCACAATGCTGATGAACGCTTCGTAACAGGCGAACAGGCCGTGTCGCCCAGTCTGCAGGTAACCTTCGAGCCAGCCTTCACAGCAGTGTTCGCTGAGCACCTCCATCACGCGTCCGTGCGGCGACAGCGCTTCATCGCTGGCTAGCAGTGGCTGCTCGAAGGTGCGGCCGGTCGCCTCGAAGACGGCGCTTAGCCGGTTCGAACTGGTTTCATCCGGACAGAACAGGCGGAAGTTCCGTGTTTCGGCATTGGCCCTGAACACGTCACGCAGCCACGCGCCGAGTACCGCCGTGTTTTCGGCGTCGGCAGCGCCGGGTGCATCGACCGCGACCGCGTAGCGGCCGACGTCCGGAAGGGTTAGTGCCGTCAGCAATTGGCCGCCATTGGCATGGCGGTTGCGGCCCATCGCCAGAGCGCCCGTGGGGCAGCACGCGGTGACCTCGGGCCGCGGGTTCCCAGCCGCATCGAAGAGTTCGCTGGGGCGATAGCTCGCCAGCCACGACTCAAGCGCCACGAGTTGCCCCGCATCGGTTTTCGGCGAGGCGAGGGGAATCTGGTGCGACCGGTGCGTCCCTTCGATTAGCTCGCCGTCCAGTTCCCTGGGGCCGGTCCAGCCTTTGGGGGTGCGCAGCACGATGAGCGGCCAGCGATTCTGCACCGCGGGCTGACAGGCAATGCCCGTTCGGCGCGCTGTTTCCTGCACCACGCGAATCTCCGCATGGGCCCAGTCCAGCGCCTGCCAGAGCGCGCAATGGACGGCGGCCGGCTGGTCGCCGCTGACCACTCTAACCTGATAACCGTGCCCCGAAAACAGGGCAACGAGATCGCTTTCGTCCATGCGGGCGAGAAGCGCCGGCCCACTGAGCTTGTAGCCATTGAGGTGCAGGATCGGCAGGACAGCGCCGTCGTGGCGCGGGTCGATGAATTTACACGATTGCCAGGACGCCGCGAGCGGGCCGGTTTCTGCCTCGCCGTCGCCGATCACGCAGGCGACGATCAGCTCCGGATTGTCCAGCACCGCCCCGTAGGCATGGAGCAGCGCATAGCCGAGTTCGCCGCCTTCGTGAATGGTGCCCGGCGTCAGGGCGGTCAAGTGGCTGGGAAAACCTTCAGGCCAGGAAAAGCTGCGCACGAAACGCGTCAGCCCGTCCATGCCGAAGCCGTATTGCGGGTAGACCTCGCCCAAGGTTCCTTCGAGATACAGACAGGCCAGCACGGCCGGTGCGCCATGGCCGACGCCGACCACCTGAAGGATGGCGTCGTTGGTATCCTGGATCAGGCGATTCAGGTGGGTGTAGATCAGATTGAGCCCCGGCGCCGTTCCCCAATGGCCGAGCAGCCGCGATTTGATGTGCTCGGCGCTCAACGGCGTCCGCAGCAGAGGATTGTCGGCCAGATAAAGCTGAGCCGCGCTCAGATAGTTGGCGGCACGGAAATGGGCATCGAGCTGGGCCAGCCGTTCTGCCGGCATTCCGCTGCTGCTGCAGGATGAATTCATGGCGATAGCTTTCGTTTGATGCAGGTAAACCGCCGTCCGCGCTGTGGCGACGATTCGACCCGCTTCGCGCCGGCCGGTGCGGCCAACGCAGCGAGACGGCGAATACTTCGGGTGAGTGGCAAGAGTTATCAGCAACGCGGCAATTCACGTGCCTGAAGCAACACCGGTCGCCGCGCTCCTGAGGCTCCCGGGCATGACGATTGCTCGGGCTTGTTTGAACGCCGCAAGCGTTTGACCGGGCGAGCCGGCGGGAATGGGGGCCGGGCGCCGAGGTGCTTATTCAGCGATCAACGGCCGCGGTTGGCGCAGGCAATTGTGCACGCCGGGCGAATATTTAAGGAGAAACGCGATGAAAACTTCGATCACGAGCAAACGGGCTGCGGGATGGGCGACCTTGGCGTTAGCCGTGCCGCTATTGGCGGCGTGTGCCGGCGACTACTATCAGGTGAGCGACGTCGACAGCGGAAAATCCTATTACACGCGGGATGTCGACCGTGATGACGGACACGTCCAATTTACCGACAAGGCCACCGGCGACAAAGTGAGCCTGGACAAGTTCGAGATCAGGGAAGTCACGCGGCAGCAATACCAGAACGCCGTGGGGAAATAACGGCTCCGCTGCCGGATTCAGCTTTCGCGAGGCCGCTGGCTTCCTGGCGGCGAATGCAACAGTCCAGCAGTGCACCAGTCGCCAAGATCCTTTTCTAATTTTTTATCATACTGTTTCTCGTCTCGGTTCTGGCGCGAGCGCTTGGTCGCAACTGAGCTGTTGCCCGCGTTGTTGGCAAGCACTCGCCCGCGCGACAACCCGGTGAATGAAATAGAGCTTGCTTTGCACCCGTTCGCTGAGCACGAAGGGGTAGGGATCGGGCATGCCCATGCTGCGGTTGACCGCGTTCATGGCCAGCGCCATGTGCCTCCAGTCGGCGAGTTGGCGCGCGAAGGCGATGGAGCGATGCGCCGCCGGCGACGGCGTGTCGAGCAGCAATTGAGGCAGGAGCATCGGCGTGCCGCGCACCGCGAATTCACCATCGGCAGCGGTTTCCAGCGTATCGGTGATATGCAGGTAGTGGGCCCAGCATTCCGCCCAATCCTCCCACGGATGCGCGGATGCGTAGCTGCTCACGAAATCCGCCTGCCAGCCCGTGGCGGGCCCACCGTTATAGTGGCGCTTCAGGCAATCATCGTAATCGGCCCGTTCGTCGCCGAATAGCATGCGGAATTTCGGCAACCAGTGGGTCTGGTCGACCAGCTTGTCCCAGTAGTAATGGCCGATCTCATGGCGGAAGTGTCCGAGCAGGGTGCGATAGCGTTCACCCATGATTTGGCGCATCTGTTCCCGTCGACTGGGATCGGCCTCGTCCAAGTTGATGGTAATGAGGCCGTTGTCGTGCCCGGTATAGACCTTGTCGCCCGCCGCCGGATCGGCAAGAAAATCGAAGCAGAGCCCACTCTCCGGATTCTGGTCACGTCCAACGACGGGCAAGCGCAGGCGGAAGAGCGTGTAAAGCAGGCGGCGCTTGGCGTCCTCGGTGTGGTACCAGCGGGTACAATTTTCGCTGATGCTCAGATCCGGAATCGTATGGTTCAGGCGGCAGGCGCGGCAGTAGATCGCGTCGTCGCCGGGCGCGATCAGCCAGTTGCAGACCTGCTGGAAGCGATAGTTGTCGCATTGGCGATACACGCCGTTTCCGGCAAGCGGGTTGAGCGCGCGGAACAGGCTGCTTCCCGTGTCTCCCGCCGGCTCAACGGCACTCATCACAAGGTGGTCGGGCAGAAAGCCGAGCAGGCGGCCGCAGCATTCGCAGAGGCTGTTGTGGAAATGGATCCAGTTGCCGCAGACGCAGCTGAACGTTTTCATGGCGCCTCCCGATGATGGATTCAAGGAAATGACCAGCAAGCGGCGGACCCGGGCGGCGATTACGGTCGCGGCGTGGGAATCGGTGTTCCATGTTGCGAGGGCGTTCTTAGTGAGTCCAAGTGCATGGCAAGCGGCGCGCCCGGCTTGTCCGGCTACCGCACGGCTACCCAGGTCGCCTAGGGGTTGTCGCGGGGTGGCAGCGAATCGTTAGAGTTAAATACGCCGTCGGACTTGTTGGTGGCGTATTCCTTGAGGCGGTTGTAAAGTGTTTTCAGGCTCATGCCGAGAACGGCCGCCGTTTGCTCTTTCTGATTGTTGAAGTGCTGCAAGGTGGCGAGAATCAACAGGCACTCTGCATCAGCCATCGATGTGCCGAGGGGAATGGTGATGCTGGCTCGCTTCGCATTTCCGGCCATCACGGGAGTTGTGGCACGAGGCGGCACTGTAATCGGCGCCGAGGGGCCGTCAGTGGGCAACCATTCGTCAGTGATTAGATCACCCGGGGTCATCACATAAACCCGTTGAACGACGTTGCGAAGTTCGCGCACATTGCCCGGCCAGCGGTAAGCGGCAAGGCGGACGAGGGCCGCGGGCGTAAAGCGTTTGGAGTGGCCTTCCGTCGCGCAGACACTGGCGAGAAAGTGCTCTCCGAGCAGGGGCACATCTTCGCTGCGCTCACGCAGTGGCGGCAGAGCGATGGGGAATACGTTGAGCCGGTAGTAGAGATCCTCGCGCAGCTGGCCATTGGCTACCGCCAGTTCCGGCGGGCGATTGGTTGCGGCGATGAGCCGCACGTCCGTATCCTGAATCACCGTCGATCCCACCCGCATGAAGGTGCCGGTTTCAAGCACGCGCAGCAGCTTTACTTGAAGTTCGGGCGGCATTTCAGTGATTTCGTCCAGAAACAATGTACCGCCATGGGCGCGTTCAAAGAAACCCTGGTGCTGGCGCTCGGCTCCCGTAAAGCTGCCCTTCTCGTGGCCGAAGATCTCGCTTTCGATCAGATGGGGGGAGATCGCTCCGCAGTTGACGGCAAGAAACGGTCGTGTGCGGCGGCGCGAGAGGTCATGCACGATACGAGCGACGACTTCCTTTCCGGTACCGCTTTCGCCCGTCACGAAGACCGTCACGGACGTGCCGGCAACGTGCGAAATCTGTTCATAGACACGCTGCATCGCTTCGGAGCGCCCCCACAGCGGGCCGAAGTGGCCGCTGTTTTCCCACTCGGCGTTGAGGTTAGCGACCTCAGCCTTGAGCGTGGCCGGGCGCATCACGCGGGACAGGATTCCCTGCAGCTGCTTGATGTTAATCGGCTTGATGAGGTAGTCGACAGCACCAAGACGCAGGGCCTGGATCGAGCTTTCCAGGCTGGCGTGACCGGTGATCAAGACGACTTCGGATTGCGCCAGCAGATCGCTATCGTTGAAAAGGTCCATACCGTTGCCATCGGGAAGCAACAGGTCGAGAAGGATGATATCGGGTTGTTGAAGGGCGATCTGGCGGCGGGCGTCACGCAGGGAATGGGCCGTAGCTACCGTGAATTTTTCACTGGCGATCAGGGCGGTCATCATCTCCGCCGAGTCGACATCGTCTTCAACAATCAACGCATGACTCATAGGGGCCTTCCTTCTAACGCTTTTCGTTGAAATCGGGAGTTGAGAATAACGCGAAGAATAGCGGGTATTGTAATTTTGGTATTGTAGATTTTACTGAAATTGAAAAAACTGCTCGATACAAACGATCCTTTTTTCTCCCGAAGCCCCGAAGGGGATGAAGTCCAACGAGTTGCCTTGACGTGTGTGACGCGCCGGTAGCCGGCTGACCCAATTACTTCATTCAGCCCTAGCGTCAGGCACACGAATTGCTACGAAGGCAGCACAACGTTGAGCTTGCGCGCAGAAACGATGTACGCCGCGTTGTTCTTCACCCCTATTGCCGGCGAGCCGGCTGTCCACCCAGGAGAACATCATGAATGGAATTGCAAATCCCCCGCTTGGTTCAGAAGCTGCCGCCGCCGCGGAAGATGCGGTGAACCGCGTCGCCCAGGGCGCACACGCAATGGTTGACCGCGTCGCCGAAAAAGCAGGACCAGCAGTCGAGCGGCTGCGCAGTGGCGTCAGCACCGCAGCAGAGTCGTTGCAATCCGGTGCCCAGGATCTCAGCGAGATACAGGACCGCTGGGTTGCGAGTTGTCGAGAGTGCGTTCGTGAACACCCGCTCGTGTCGATCGGCGTAGCGATTGCTGCGGGAATGATTGTGAGCCGCCTGATGGAGCGATAAGCATGACACTTGCCCGCGGCAGTTCGGCTCCAAACGCTGATAGTGCGCCCCAGCGTGAGGATTCTCCTGCAGGTCGGGACGGGCGTTCGCCCACATCCGGTGCCGCAAATCCGCAAGCGATACCTGCCGGCAATCCACCGGCAGGTGAGGCACCGCGAACGCAAACGTCATCGGGCAAGGGCGGCGCGGGAGCGGAGCGTTCATCCGCTCAGGCCTCGATCGCCCAACTCCTGAAATCGTTGACGGGCGACCTGATCGGGCAGGTCAGCGGCCGGGTTCACCTGGTTGCACTTGAATTGAGACGCGCTCGACAGGCATTGCTACAGATGGTGGTGTTGGTCATTGCGGCGGGGATATTTATGGCGACAGCCTGGATCGCTTTCTGGGTGGTGGTGGTTGCCCTCGCATTGGCAAGTGGCCTGTCGTGGTACGGCGCGGTTGCCCTCGTGCTATTCCTCAATCTGGTGGGCGGCTGGCTTGCCTTCCGGCGCGCACGCGCTCTGTCCGTCTACCTTACCTTGCCGGCCACGGTGCGACGTCTCACCGTGACCCCGCCGGTCACGGCAGGCGATGGCGCGGCCGAGACGGGCGCTGAAGCCACTCCAACGCTGCGGCCGGTGGCTCACGCGGGAACCCAACCCGGAGCATCAGGCCCATGACGCAACCATCCTTTACTTCGGGTACGGATCCGGCCATCGGCAATGCCCTCAAAAATGGGTTCCTGTCGCACGAAGAAATTGATCTCGATAAGCAGATACACATCGCGGAACACGAAGTGATCGAAGGCGACGAACGCGTGCAACGCGGGATCCGCCAACTGATCGTTCGGGTGCGTGAGCAAGCCGTGCAGCAATTGGGCTTCAGTCTGGTCGTCGGGGCCGGCGCGCTTTTGCTCTCACGCCTGCTGCCCCGCCGCTCCCGCGGGGGCGCAAGCACCCTGTCGGCGCACTCGGCGCACCCTTTGCGCTCGGCGGAGGGCTGGTCTCTGGCAAAAACATTGGCTCTGTTTTGGCCAATGTTGCTTGGAGGTTTGCGGCGAGCGGTGCCC
>JANNNT010000183.1:0-4562 GCA_031398685.1 Rhodocyclaceae bacterium
TGCCGATGATGACGTGCTCAACGCCGGTCTGGCTTCGATCCGTTCGGGCCGCGTCGGTCGTGCACAACGTATGTCTGCCGAGCTGGAGAAGATAGGGATTGCCGGGAGTTTTGACGGGGCCATGCGTTATGCCGAGAACCCCGCATCTAATCAGCCGTGCGCATTTCGCCCGTTATCTTGTGGAGATTGGCGTGTGCAAGGATATGCGCAGCGTTTTTGAATCCTATTTTGTTCCGGGAAAGCCCGGATACGTGGATCACCGCTGGGCGACGCTTGAACAGTCCGTCAGCTGGATTCTCGGTGCCGGAGGGGTTGCTGCCGTCGCGCACCCCGGGCGTTACAAGCTTTCCCGGCCGGAGATGCGGCGCTTCCTGGACGAGTTCAAAAGCTTCGGCGGGCAGGCGATAGAAGTGGTGTCCGGCAGTCACTCAGTGGAGAACGTGACGGTCTTTGGCCGTTTTGCTCGCGAATACGGATTCATGGCCTCCTGCGGCTCGGATTTTCACGGACCTGGCGAGAGCTACATCGATCTGGGCAAGCTGGCGCCCTTGCCGCAAGGGTTAACGCCTGTCTGGGAAGCCTTCTGACCATGGCCCGCTATCTGACGATCCATCCGGATGATCCGCAACCGCGCCTGCTCACCCAGGCGGCAGAGGTGGTGCGTGACGGCGGGGTGGTGGCCATTCCGACCGACTCCTGCTACGCGCTGGGTTGCCGCCTGGGGGACAAGGACGCCGTTGAGCGCATCCGCCGAATCCGCGATGTGGACGAGCGCCATCATCTGACCCTGATGTGCCGCGACCTTTCGGAAATTGCCCAGTTTGCGCGTGTCGACAACACCCAGTATCGCCTGCTCAAAGCGACGACGCCGGGCAGTTACACCTTCATCCTTGAAGGAACGAAAGAGCTTCCGCGCCGTGTGCTGCACCCCAAACGCAAGACGATCGGGTTGCGTGTTCCGGCGCACAAGGTGGCGCAGGCGTTGCTTGAAGCGCTCGGTGAGCCCTTGCTCACATCAACCCTGATGTTGCCTGGCGACGAAGCACCGCTGACTGAAGGCTGGGAAATCCAGGATCGGCTGGACGATCATCTGGAACTGATTCTGGATGGCGGTTATTGCGGTACGGAGCCGACCACCATACTCGACCTGACCAGTCTGCCGCCGGTGCTGATTCGCGCCGGGCGCGGGGCGCTTGAGCCGTTTGGTCTGGAGTGATTGTTTGATGGATATTTCCGCGTTGATCCAGACCATTGCCATCGCCGCACTGCCGGTGATTTTTGCCATTACCTTGCACGAAGCGGCGCACGGCTATGCGGCACGCCATTTCGGCGACCCGACTGCATGGCAGGCCGGACGCATCAGCCTCAATCCGGTGCGTCACATCGACCCGGTGGGTACGCTGCTGGTTCCTGGCTTGATCCTGCTGACCAGTTCTTTGGTCGCCGGGAGCGCCATGCTTTTTGGCTGGGCCAAGCCGGTGCCGGTCGATTTCGGGCGCTTGGGTAACCCCAAGCGCGACATGCTCTGGGTTGCCGCCGCCGGACCGGCGGTGAATCTGCTCATGGCGCTGGCCTGGGCGGGTCTGTTCAAACTGGCCATACTGATGCCGTTCAATGTTTACAGTCAGCCGCTGGCCGAAATGAGCCGGATCGGGATCAACGTCAATCTTGTGCTGATGGTGCTCAACCTGCTGCCGCTGCCGCCGCTGGATGGCGGAAGGATCGCCGTGAGTCTGCTGCCGCACTCGCTGGCCTGGAAGTTTGCCCGGATCGAGCGCTGGGGTTTCCCCATCCTCCTGGCTTTGATGTTTACCGGCATCCTCGGCACCATCATGTGGCCTTTTGTGGCGTTCTTCAAGAATCTCATCATCATTCTTTTTCACCTGAACTAATTCAAATATAACTATGTACGCAGAACGAGTCCTCTCCGGCATGCGCCCCACGGGCAGCCTGCACCTTGGCCACTACCATGGTGTGCTCAAGAACTGGATCAAGCTTCAGCACGAGTATCCCTGTCTGTTTTTTGTCGCCGACTGGCACGCCTTGACGACGCAATACGATGACCCGCAGGGCATCGAGAAAGCGGCTTGGGAGATGGTCATCGACTGGCTGGCGGCCGGGGTCGATCCGTCGCAGGCGACGCTGTTCATCCAGTCGCAGGTGCCGGAGCACGCCGAACTGCATCTCCTGCTGTCGATGATGACGCCGCTCGGCTGGCTAGAGCGCGTGCCGACCTATAAGGACCAGCAGCAGAAACTCGACAGCAAGGATTTGTCGACCTACGGCTTTCTCGGTTATCCCTTGCTGATGAGTTCAGACATTCTGATTTATCGTGCCGACAAAGTGCCGGTCGGCGAGGATCAGGTGCCCCACGTAGAATTTACGCGCGAGCTGGCACGCCGCTTCAACCATATGTACGGCCGCGAGCCCGGGTTTGAAGAGAAGGCGATGGAGGCCGTGAAAAAGCTGGGCAGCAAGAATGCCCGCACATACACGCAGTTGCGTACCCGTTTTCAACAGGAGGGCGATGCCAGTGCCGTCGAACGTGCGCACGCGCTGCTGAATGAAACGCCGAATCTCTCTCTCGTCGACCGTGAGCGTTTGAACGGCTATCTGGAAGGGACGGGCAAGATGATCCTGGTCGAGCCCGGTGCCTTGCTGACCGAAGCTTCAAAAATGCCCGGTCTCGACGGTCAGAAAATGTCGAAGTCGTACAACAACACGATCACGCTGCGTGAAGATGGAGCGTCGGTGACGCAGAAGATCAAGCGCATGCCGACCGACCCGGCGCGTGTTCGCCGTAACGATGTCGGCGATCCGGACAAGTGTCCGGTGTGGCAGTTGCATCAAGTGTATTCGGATGAACCGTGCCGTGACTGGGTGCAGAAGGGCTGCCGCAGCGCCGGTATTGGTTGTCTGGAGTGCAAACAGCCGGTGATCGACGGGATTTTGCTCGAACAGGCACCGATGCGCGAACGTGCGCAGGCCTATCTCGACGATCCAAAACTGGTGCGCAACATCATTGCCGACGGCAACGAGAAGGCGCGCGCGCTGGCGCAGGCGACGATGCGCGACGTACGCGAGGCGATGGGCCTGAACTACCGCTGAGCTCGCGGCTGACTGGAGCGCAATGAACGAAACTACCACTATCGAACACGCCGCAGAACCGTGGACCGAAGGCGTCGAGCCGCTGGCCCGGATCTACGGCGAGCCGATGGTGCAGATGCCGCTCGATCTGTACATTCCGCCGGATGCCATGGCGGTCATGCTCGATGCGTTTGAAGGCCCGCTTGATCTCCTGCTGTATCTGATCCGCAAGGCCAATGTGAACGTGCTCGACATTCCGATGGCGCCGCTGACCGTGCAGTATCTGACCTATGTTGAAGCCATGCGCTCGCACAATCTTGAACTGGCGGCCGATTATCTGGTGATGGCGGCGATGCTGATCGAGATCAAGTCGCGCATGCTGTTGCCAAAAACCCGGGTCGTCGAAGGCGACGAAGCGGAAGATCCGCGCGCGGAACTGGTTCGACGGCTGATCGAATACGAGCAGATGAAGCTGGCGGCGTACAATTTAAACGCCTTGCCGCAGGCCGAACGTGACTTCGACTGGGTTGAAGTGTGGGTTGAAAAATCCATGCTGCAGCGCTTGCCCGAGGTCAGCGCCGAAGACCTGAAGAATGCCTGGGGCGCTATCCTGCGTCAGGCCAAGCTGCATACGCATCATATGATTCAGCGCGAAGAGTTGTCGGTACGCGAACATATGGGGCTGATTCTCCGCCGCTTGCGCGATAGCGGTGGTTTTGTCGAGTTTGGTGATATGTTTGATCCGACACGGGGCGCGCCGGTGCTGGTGGTGCATTTCCTGGCGATGCTTGAGCTGGCGCGCGAACACCTGCTCGAAATGACGCAGGCCGAAGCATTTGCACCGATTTACGTGAGAGTGGTTGATGGACGAGTTGGACACAGATTCGAACACCAATCAGAATCCGCCGAATAATCCGGAGGGGCTGAAGCGGGTTCTAGAGGCGGTGCTGCTGAGCGCGCAACAGCCGCTGTCAGCGCTCGAGCTCAGGAAGGTCTTCGTCGAGGAAATCGGCGCGGATGTCTTGCGCGTGCTTCTTGATGAGTTGCGTGAGGAGTGGGCTGGACGGCCGCTTGAACTTTTGCCCTTGGCCAGCGGCTGGCGCTTTCGAACGCGCGCCGAATTCCTGCCTTATCTGCAACGGCTCAACCCGGAAAAGCCGCCAAAATATTCGCGTGCCGTGCTGGAAACATTGGCCATCATCGCCTATCGTCAACCGGTGACGCGCGGCGATATCGAAGACATCCGGGGCGTTACGGTGGCCACCCAGATCATCAAGGTGCTTGAAGAACGCGGCTGGGTTGATGTGGTCGGTCACCGCGACACGCCGGGACGCCCGGCGCTACTGGCCACCACAAAGAAATTCCTCGACGACCTCGGTTTGCGCAGTGTGACCGAGTTGCCACCGCTCGAGATGATGAATCAATCGCTGGAACTGGCCGATGCCCAACACCAAACCCCGTAAAACCCCCTTTCG
>JANNNT010000198.1:0-2636 GCA_031398685.1 Rhodocyclaceae bacterium
GGCCATTTAGTCCCACGCGTCGAATGACGACGCCGTCGCCCTCTCGCTCCATGCCAGCGATCTGCGCGTCGGGCTCCAGAGTGAACTCCTCGTTGAAGCAGGCAACGGCGTAAGTCCGGATCTCCGGATCGCTGATCGGGCAGAGGCGCCCGCCCCGCCCGAGTACGGCGACATGAACGCCCAGACGATGCAGCGCCTGGCCCAGTTCCAGTCCGACAATTCCCGGGCCGATCACGGCCACGGATTTGGGCAGATCGAGCCAGTCGAACACGTCATCGCTGATGATCACGCGGTCGCCCAAGGCCTTGAAGGATTCCAGGTGAGCGGCGCGCGACCCGGTGGCGATGATGATGCTCTTGCTGGTGACCCGGGTATGGTCATCGACCGCAATCGTATGGTTATCAACGAGCCGGGCATGGCCGCGAAGGCGCTGCGCGTCGGGGATACGCTCCATGTCGCGCACCACGAAGCCGACAAAGCGGTCGCGTTCGAGGCGTACCCGGTCCATGACCTCGCGTCCGTTGACGCGCAGCGGGCCGTCAAAATGGATGCCGAAGGCCGGTGCCCGCCCGACCGCATGGGCCGCCTCGGCGGCGGCAATGAGCAGCTTGCTCGGCATGCAGCCGACGCGCGCGCAGGTGGTGCCATAGTCACCATCTTCGATAATCGCAGCGCGCGCTCCCGCGGCCGTGGCGGCATGGTACGCGGCAACGCCTGCGGTGCCGGCACCGATTATGGCGACGTCAACTTGAACGGTATTCATCTCTGGTTTTCCTTTTTGCTCGCCTTGGCGGCCGGAAAGCGGAACAGCGCAAAACTTATCCGTTTGCCGCGAATCGATCTGTGCGGCATCGCACAGAGTGTTGCGTACAGCGCGTCACGGCAACGAAGTGTTAGCCCTTGGCTTGAAATGCCGGATGAAAGCGGACATCGCCATGAGCGGCAGAAGTGCCAAGCGATAGGGAGAGGAAGAACTCCTGAGGGATGCCCGCAAGCACGAGAGCAGGATTGTTCGCAAACCCAAAACGGAGGTAGAACGCGGGGTCGCCAACGAGCACACACCCATTTGCGCCAATCTTGCGAAGTTCGGCAAGACCTCTTTCCATAAGCGCCTGCCCGATGCCACGGCGTTGCAAGTCGGGCTCGACCGAAATAGGGCCAAGTCCGTACCAGCCGGCAACACCATCACCAATGGTTACTGGCGAAAGCGCGATATGGCCTACGATGCGGCCGGCATCTTCGGCGACAACAGAGACTGAAAGCGCATGATCTGCTCGCAGAGCGCGGATGATGAACTGCTCAGTTTGGTGGCTGTAAGGATGAGTGAGAAAAGCCCGTCGAGTAACTTGCTCAATTGCATCTTCGTCTGAAGGTGTTTCGGGGCGGACAGTTGTAGTCATGGTTAAAGGCCTAAACGCTCGAGGTAAGTGGAAGCCGGAGCGCGAAGTGCGGAGGAAACCGCCAAGCGCAGCTTGCGGGCGGTCCGGTTGACCGAAGGGCTGGGCACCCTATTCATTGACGCTCCCATGGTTCTACTTCGCCTACGCGCACCTCAAACATAGGGTGCGGCTGTGGCGTTGTCGTTTCTTGCCATTGCTGATAAAGCCGGTTACTGCGAACTTTCAATTTGCCCATCAGATGCACCCACTCGTAGTCCATTTGTCCGGACGTAACCACCAACGTTGCCGTTTCCGCTGCCGGCTGAATCTTGTTTTTGTTAAATGCATATCCACGCGCCAGTGCCTCAGCGTAAACAGCCTGTAGGTACTCAGACATGGCCGCAAGCGGTGCCGTGTGGTTCTTGAAGCGCTCGAGCTGCGGGTGGCTACGGTAGCCGCGTGTTTCTCCACGCAGCACTGCATTCGCCAAGAGTGCTTCCCGCCAAAGCGCCACGAGACCTTGTGGATCCAGGTATTTCGGATGAAGAGACCAGAGTCGCATGCGCTATTGTGCCCTACGACCACGGTCAGCGACAGGCGGACAGCGAAGCTGGCCGACTGTCCGCTGGACTGCGGGGCCGCGTCGCCGGCGCACTGGAACCTGGCCTCATTGCCGCGCTCTTTTCAGGCGTCGTCCGGCGCCGCCTTGAGTTCAAGTATCTGCGGCGCGACGGGCGGCCGGGATCGGAAAATCCGGCGCATGAAAAATTCACGCACATCGTCCACCACCGTAAAGATCACCGGGATCACCAGCAGACTCAGGAAAGTGGAGGTAATCAAACCGCCGATGATGACGATGGCCATTGGCGCGCGGAAACTGGGGTCGTTGCCGAGGCCCAGGGCAATCGGGAACATGCCGGCGCCCATGGCCACGGTGGTCATCACGATCGGCCGCGCCCGTTTGTGGCAAGCGTCGAGCAAGGCGTCCAGGCGACTCATGCCGTGGTGGCGCCGGGCCATGATGGCGTATTCGACGAGCAGGATCGAGTTCTTGGTGGCGACGCCCATCAGCATGATCAGGCCGATCATGGCCGGCATGGAAAGCGCCGTGCGCGTGATGAACAAGGCGAGGATCGCGCCCGGGACGGACAGCACCAGCGCGGCGAGAATCGTAACCGGCTGCACGAAGTCCTTGAACAGCAGCACCAGCACGATGTAGATGCACAGAATGCCGGTGAGCATGGCGATGCTGAAGCC
>JANNNT010000237.1:0-13547 GCA_031398685.1 Rhodocyclaceae bacterium
GCTGACGGCCGATTTTGCCAGACCCAGCCGCCCGGCAACAAATTCGATCAGGGCGGCGTTGGCTTTGCCATCGACGGGCGGTGCGGCGAGCCTGATTTTCAGCGCATCGCCATGCAAGCCGACTACTTCTGTTTTCTTCGCGCCCGGTTGGATATGCAGTGTCAGCGTCGTGCGTCCCTCGCACTCGCGCAGCCAGTCCATCGCTACAAGAAAATCAGAACGAGTTGCGCCAGCAGAATGGCGATCAGCGGCGAAAGGTCAATGTTGGCGATCGGTGGTACAAAACGCTGGATCGGGTTGAGGAAGGGCCGGGTCAGTTGGGCTACCGGCGGGCCGAGTTGTGAATGGGGATTGACCCACGACAAGATCGCTTGCAGGAAAAGTGCTCCGATCAGCAGGTAAATGCTGATGCGCAAGGTGGCCAGTGCCGCCTGCCAAAAAATCAGGGTAAGCAGACTTTCGAGCGTCAGCAGTTCGAGTCCGCCACGCAAAGCGAGCACTGCCCACAGCAAGAGCACCTGCAACAGATAGGCCAGCAACAGGGTTGCCAGGTCGAGGCCGAAGACGCCGGGAACAACTCGGCGCAGCGGCATCACCAGCCAGTTGGTCAGTTGCACGACAAAGGCACCGACCTGATTGCGGAATGAAACGCGAAATGCCTGCATGTAAAAACGCAAGAGCAGTGCAAAGGTGAAAAAGCCCATCAGGGCGTCGAGCAGGAACATGCCGGCTTGTGTGAACATGGTCAATCCGTACCGAGCAAAGTGCCCAGCTCAGCACTACGCGCATCGGCCGCCAGAACGCCGGCAACAATACCCTCCTTGACGCCGCGCTCGGTCATCATGCGTAATGCCGCTTCGGTCGTTCCGCCTTTTGAAGTCACGCGCTCACGCAGCACGCTGGCGGGCTCGTCGGATTGCGCGGCCAGTTTGGCCGCGCCCAACACCGTTTCGATCGAGAGCTGGCGCGCCTGCTTGGGCGAGAAACCGAGTTCCGTTGCGGCCTGCTGCAAGGCTTCAATGAACAGGAAGACATAAGCCGGACCACTTCCGGAAATGGCGGTCACGGCGTCAATCTGCGCCTCATCGCTGACCCATACGGTACTGCCGACGGCCTGCAGAACACGTTCAGCACCCAGGCGCTCGGCCTCGGAAACGGACGGCAGCGAAAACAGTCCCGTCATCCCGGCACCGATCAGTGCCGGCGTGTTGGGCATCGCGCGCACCAACCGCTCATACCCACCCAGCCAGCGCGATAGATCGACCAGGCGCAAGCCGGCAGCGATACTGATGACCAGTTGCTGCTGGAGGTATTGCTGTAACGGCGCACAGGCCTCGCGCATCTGCTGCGGCTTGACCGCCAGCACCAGGGCGTCGCAGTGGAGCGCGACGGTGTCCGGCACGGCGTAACAGCGGACTCTGAAGTTTTTTTCAAGGCGCGCACGACTTTCTGCACCAATTTCGATCACGGCGATATCGCCTGCCGGGAAGCCATGATTCAGCAACCCCCCGATCAATGCGCTCGCCATGTTGCCGCCACCCAGGAATGTGATCTTCATGATTTGCTTCTTTCACCAAAAATTGCGGTGCCCACACGCACCAGTGTTGCGCCCTCGGCGATTGCTGCTTCGAGGTCGTGTGTCATGCCCATCGACAAGGTATCGAGGGACAGGCCGTCGCTTTTCAATTGTTCATACGCCCCATGCAGCCGGCGAAAGGCATCGCGCTGTTGTGCAAAGTCATCAACCGGTGCCGGGATGGCCATTAAACCGCGCAGGTTCAGCCGGGGCAACGCGGCCACCTGCCGCGCCAGTACCCGCACTTCGCTCATCGGAATACCACTCTTCGTTTGTTCACCGCTGACATTGACCTGTAGACACACCTGTAAAGGCGGCAGCGCATCGGGGCGCTGTTCGGCCAGTCGTAGCGCGATCTTCAGGCGATCAATCGAATGTACCCAGTCGAAGGTTTCAGCGATCTGGCGCGTTTTGTTACTTTGCAGTGGACCGATGAAATGCCACTCAAGCCCCAGCGCAAGGAGTTCGGAAACCTTCCCGACACCTTCCTGGACATAGTTTTCGCCAAAAGATTTCTGTCCGGCCACCGCCGCCGCGCGTACATCGGACGCCGTCCAGAGTTTGCTGACGGCGAGCAAGGAAATGTCGTCAGGATTTCGCCCAAATTTTCGCGATGCCGCGTCAATGCGTGCGATAACGGCTTGCAGGTTAGCGGAAATTGTAGTCATATTCAGGTGTTGCCCGGATGCTTCAAAGTATAACACCGCACCCCGACTACCGCTGAGGACGAACCCCGATGGATATCACCGAACTGCTGGCTTTTAGTGTCAAGAACAAAGCATCTGACCTGCATTTGTCATCCGGTCTGCCGCCGATGATTCGTGTGCATGGCGACGTTCGTCGCATCAACCTCCCGGCCATGGAACACAAGGATGTGCATGCCATGGTGTACGACATCATGAACGATGGGCAGCGCAAGCATTACGAAGAGGTTCTTGAATGCGATTTTTCCTTTGAAATTCCCAATCTGGCACGTTTCCGCGTCAATGCCTTCAACCAGAACCGGGGTGCAGCGGCAGTATTCCGTACGATTCCTTCAAAAATTCTGTCGCTCGAAGATCTGGGCTGCCCGAAAATATTCAAGGACATTTCTGAATATCCGCGCGGCATCGTGCTGGTGACCGGCCCGACCGGATCGGGCAAGTCGACGACACTGGCGGCGATGGTCAACCATATCAACGAAAACGAACACGCCCACATCCTCACCGTTGAGGACCCGATCGAATTTGTTCATGAATCGAAGAAATGTCTGATCAACCAGCGCGAAGTCGGCCCGCACACCTTGTCGTTTGCCAACGCGCTGCGTTCGGCGCTGCGCGAAGATCCGGACGTTATCCTGGTCGGGGAAATGCGCGATCTGGAAACCATTCGCCTGGCGCTGACCGGTGCCGAAACCGGCCACCTTGTTTTTGGCACCTTGCACACGTCGAGCGCCGCCAAGACGATTGACCGTGTTGTTGATGTCTTCCCGGCCGCCGAAAAAGACATGGTCCGTTCGATGCTCTCCGAATCGTTGCGTGCGGTTATTTCGCAAACGCTGCTCAAAACCAAGGATGGTACGGGGCGCACGGCGGCGCACGAAATCATGATCGGCACGCCGGCGATTCGTAACCTGATCCGTGAAAACAAAGTGGCGCAGATGTATTCGGCGATCCAGACGGGCGCTCAGTTGGGCATGCAAACGCTTGATCAGAATCTTCTGGAACTGGTTCGCCGGAACGTCGTTTCCGCGGCCGAAGCTCGCGGCAAAGCCGCCAACAAAGACAATTTCCCGGGCGCATGACGCGTCAGGGTAGCGAGGTAAGTCATGGAACGCGATCAGGCTTTAAAATTCATGCACGACCTTCTGCGTCTGATGTCGCAGAAGAATGGTTCGGATCTCTTCATCACCGCCAACTTTCCACCGGCCATCAAGGTGGATGGCAAGATCACCCCAGTCTCCAACCAGCTCCTGTCGGCCCAACACACGGCCGATTTGGCGCGCTCCATCATGAACGACCGGCAGGCAGCGGAGTTTGAGGCGTCCAAGGAATGCAACTTCGCCATCTCGCCTTCGGGCATTGGCCGTTTCCGCGTCAATGCCCTGATCCAGCAGGGGCGGGTGGCCGTTGTCTGCCGGACGATCAACATGACGATTCCGACGCTGGATGATCTCGGATTGACGACCGTGCTGAAGGACATCGCCATGACCAAACGCGGGCTGGTGATCTTCGTCGGCGGTACCGGCACCGGTAAAACCACCTCGCTGGCCGCACTGGTCGATCACCGCAACAAAAACAGTCACGGCCACATCATCACGGTCGAAGACCCGATCGAATTCATTCACGAACACAAGGGTTGCATCGTCACGCAACGCGAAATCGGCGTTGATACCGATTCCTGGGAAGCCGCGCTGAAGAACACGTTGCGCCAGGCGCCCGATGTCATCCTGATGGGTGAAATTCGTGACCGGGAAACGATGGATCATGCCGTCGCCTTCGCCGAAACCGGCCACCTTTGTCTCGCTACCCTGCATGCCAACAGCGCCAACCAGGCCATCGACCGCATCATCAACTTTTTCCCGGAAGAGCGCCGCCACCAGCTGCTGATGGACCTCTCGCTCAACCTGCGCGCCCTCGTCTCCCAGCGCCTGCTGCCCAAGAAGGACGGCAAGGGGCGGGTGGCGGCGATTGAAATCCTGCTCAACTCGCCACTGATCTCTGACCTCATCTTCAAGGGCGAGGTGCACGAAATCAAGGAGATCATGAAGAAGTCGCGCGAACTCGGCATGCAGACCTTTGATCAGGCGCTGTTCGATCACTTCGAAAACGGTCGTATCACCTACGAAGATGCCCTGCGTAATGCCGACTCGATCAACGACCTGCGCTTGCAGATCAAGCTGCACAGCAAGGAGTCGAAAGACCGGGATCTGAACTCGGGCATCGGTCATCTCGAAGTCGTATAAGCCGTCACGCTGATTCCCCGAAAGCCCCGCAACGTGTGCCTTACAGCACAGGTTGCGGGGCTTTTTCCCATCTGGAAACGGCGCTGAATCAAACAACCGTTTTACCCTAACGGTTTTTTTGAAACGGCATCTCACGATGCGCAACGAAAGCTGGTAAAATAATTAGTTCCCGGAAGGCAGAAATTTTTTCGGTCACGGTGCAAAAGTGATGCGTCAAGAAGGCTTCCAAGACCCCCAACAAGCGGAGAGCTTATGTTCGAAGTACGAATTCATGGCCGAGGCGGCCAAGGCGTGGTAACGGCGGCGGAAATGCTGTCGATTGCCGCATTCGAGGAAGATCATCATGCTCAGGCTTTCCCGAGTTTTGGTTCTGAGCGAACGGGGGCGCCTGTCGTCGCGTTCTGCCGCATTGACGAAAAGGAAATCCGCCTGCGCGAGCCGATCATGGAACCCGATGCGCTGATCATCCAGGATCCGACATTGCTGCTTCAGATTGATGTTTTCTCGGGTCTGAAAAAAGACGGCTTCATCCTGATCAATACCAAGAGCACGTTTGAAGAGCTTGGCCTGAGCGATTACGTTCGCGATTGGCCGGCTGACCGCCTGTGCACGCTGGCCGCGACCGATCTGGGGCTGAAGCACGTGGGGCGCCCGATGCCCAACGTGCCCTTACTGGCCGGCTTTGCCGCGCTTTCCGGGAACATCCGGCTTGAATCGGTGTGCAAGGCGATCAACGCCAAATTCTCGGGCAAGGTGGCTCAGGGCAATATCGCCGCGGCGACCGAAGCGTTCGCTATCGTCCGCACCCGCATCGAAAGCGCGCGCAAGGAGACTGAACATGCTTAAGCAAATGGAAGGTTCACACGCCGTTGCCGAGGCGATTGCGCTGTGTCGGCCGGAAGTGATTTGTGCTTATCCGATTTCACCGCAGACGCACATCGTCGAAGGCGTTGGTGAAATGGTGAAGTCGGGCAAATTGGCCGACTGTGAGTTCATCAACGTCGAATCCGAATTCGCCGCCATGAGCGTGGCCATCGGCTCGTCGGCCACCGGTGCCCGGACGTACACGGCGACCGCCTCTCAGGGCCTGCTGTTCATGGTCGAGGCCGTCTATAACGCCTCCGGTCTGGGTCTGCCGATTGTCATGACGGTGGCCAACCGCGCCATTGGTGCTCCGATCAACATCTGGAACGACCACTCCGACTCGATCTCGCAACGCGATAGCGGTTGGATTCAGCTCTTCGCCGAAACCAATCAGGAAGCGCTCGATCTGCACATCCAGGCGTTCAAGCTGGCTGAAGATCTGAGTCTGCCGGTGATGGTCTGCATGGACGGTTTCATTCTCACGCACGCGTACGAGCGGGTGGATATGCCTACCCAGGAACAGGTCGATGCCTTCCTGCCGCCTTATGAGCCACGCCAGGTTCTCGACACCAACGAGCCGGTTTCGATCGGCGCCATGGTCGGCCCCGAAGCGTTCATGGAAGTTCGCTATCTCGAGCACGAAAAGCAGATGCGGGCACTGGAACTGATTCCGACCATTGCCAGGGAATTCCAGACCGGTTTCGGCCGCGATTCGGGCGGGCTGGTGCGCGGCTATCGACTGGACGATGCGGAAACGATCGTCATCGCCATGGGTTCGCTACTGGGCACCATCAAGGATACGATCGACGAAATGCGCGAGGCCGGGGTCAAGATCGGCGTTCTCGGCGTCATTTCCTTCCGTCCCTTCCCGCTGGACGCGGTACGGGCAGCGCTCAGGGGCGCCAAACGTGTCGTGATCGTGGAAAAAACCTTTGCCGTCGGTATCGGCGGCATTCTCGCGACGGACGTGCGGACGGCGATGGATGGCATCAGCATTCTTGATTACACGGTGGTTGCCGGCCTCGGCGGCCGACCAATTACCCGGAAATCGCTGCACGCGCTTTTCGAGAAAGCCGGTCGCGATGATCTCCCCGCCTTGACCTTCCTCGACCTCGACTGGAAGATCGTCAACAAGCAACTGGAGCGAGAACGCCAGAAACGTCGTTCAGGTCCGGCCGCCGAAAATATTCTGCGCGACGTGAGCAGCGTTGCTGCTCACCTTAGCTGAGGACTAGACCATGAGCTTTCAACCCGTCAAGTTTTACCAGACCGGCACCTTCACCGTCGGCAACCGTCTGCTGGCACCTGAAGAACGTAGCGTTCAGGCCAACATGGAACGGACCAATTCACTCAACTCCGGACACCGTGCGTGCCAGGGCTGCGGCGAGGCGCTGGGCGCCCGCTACGCCATCGACGCCGCGATGCACGCCACCAACAACCAGCTGATCGCCGCCAACGCCACCGGCTGCCTGGAAGTGTTCTCCACCCCGTATCCCGAAACCTCGTGGCAGATCCCGTGGATTCACTCGCTGTTCGGCAATGCGCCGGCGGTGGCCACCGGCATCGCCGCGGCAATCAAAGTCAAGCGGCAAAAAGGCCTGGTCGGCGATGTCCGCGTGGTTGCCCAAGGCGGCGACGGCGGCACCACCGATATCGGCTTCGGCTGTCTCTCCGGCATGTTCGAGCGTAATGACGACGTGCTCTATATCTGCTATGACAATGGCGGCTACATGAACACCGGCGTGCAGCGCAGCTCGGCCACCCCGCCCGCCGCCCGCACGGCGACGACCATGCCGGTCGGACCCGAGCCCGGCAACGCCTTCGGTCAGGGCAAGTTTCTGCCGGCCATTGCCATGGCCCACGAGATTCCCTACGTGGCGACGGCCACCGTCGCCGACCTGCGCGACCTTGAACACAAGGTCAAGAAGGCGATGACCTTCCGTGGCGCTCGCTACATCCACATCCTCGTGCCATGCCCGCTGGGCTGGGGTTCGGCCTCGCAGGACACCATCCGGCTCTCGCGTCTGGCCAAGGAAACCGGCGTTTTCCCGGTTTTTGAAGCGCAGTACGGCGAACTTACGAGTTCGACAAAGATTCGTCGCCTGCTGCCGGTCGAAGACTACCTCAGACCCCAGAAGCGCTTTGCCCACCTTTTCGGCAAGACGCCTGCCGTTGAAACCATTGCCCGTCTGCAAGCGCTGGCAGACAAGAATATTCGCAGATACGAACTGCTCGACAAGGAGGCGAACTGATGAACAAGCCGTTTGCAATCACCCTCAACCCCGGTTCATCGCTCGCCAACCATACGGGCTCGTGGCGTACCGAGCGTCCGGTCTACGTCGACCGGCTGCCGCCGTGCAACAACCAATGCCCGGCCGGTGAAGACATCCAGGGCTGGCTGTTCCACGCCGAATCCGGCAACTACGAAAAAGCCTGGCAGCACCTGACCAGGGACAACCCGTTCCCGGCGATCATGGGTCGCGTGTGTTATCACAGCTGTGAAGGGGTCTGTAACCGCGCCCTGCTGGATTCCCCGGTCGGCATCAATTCCGTCGAGCGTTTCCTCGGCGACGAAGCCATCAAACGCGGCTGGAAGCTGGTCCCACCGGCGGCCGAAACCGGCAAGCACGTCCTGGTCGTCGGCTCCGGTCCCTCCGGCATGTCGGCGGCCTATCACCTGCGGCGCTTCGGTCACCGCGTTACGGTGTACGAAGCAGGCCCGCTGCTTGGCGGCATGATGCGTTTCGGCATTCCCAAGTACCGCCTGCCGCGTGACGTGCTCGACGCCGAAATGCAGCGCGTGGTCGATATGGGTGTCGATGTCGTCCTCAATACCAAGGTCGACAACATTCTTGAAAAGATGCAGGCCGGCACGTTCGACGCCGCATTCCTGGCCGTCGGTGCGCACATCGGCAAACGCGCCACCATCCCGGCCGGCGCCGTTTCGAAGATTGTCGATGCCGTTTCCGTGCTGCGCAGCATGGAACACGAAGACAAGCCCATGCTCGGTCGTCGCGTCATCGTCTATGGTGGTGGCAACACCGCAATCGACGTGGCACGTACCGCCAAGCGCATGGGTGCCGAGCCGATCATCGTCTACCGCCGCACCCGCGACAAAATGCCAGCGCACGACTTCGAGGTTGAAGAAGCGTTGCAGGAAGGCGTGATGATCAAGTGGCTGTCGACCATCAAGCACGCCGGCGACTCAAGCATTACCGTCGAAAAAATGAAGCTCGACGCCTCGGGCTTCCCGCAACCGACCGGCGAGTTCGAAACGCTGGAGGCCGATTCGGTCGTGCTGGCACTGGGTCAGGACGTCGATCTGGGTTTGCTCGACAATGTGCCGGGTTTTGAAGTGAGTGAAGGCGTGGTCAAGGTCGACGCCAACATGATGACTGGCCACGCCGGAATCTTCGCCGGCGGCGACATGGTTCCGACGGATCGCAATATCACCGTGGGCGTCGGTCACGGCAAGAAGGCGGCACGTAACATCGACGCCTGGCTCCAGGGTAGCGCCTACGTCGCTCCGCCCAAACCCCAACTGGCGACTTTCGAAAGGCTCAACACCTGGTACTACGCCGACGCGCCGAAGACCGTGCGTCCGATGCTCGACATCATTCGCCGTCAATCGACCTTCGAAGAAGTTCAGGGCGGTCTGGACGAGAGTAATGCGCTGTTTGAAGCGCGCCGCTGTCTTTCCTGCGGCAACTGCTTTGAATGCGACAACTGCTACGGTGTCTGTCCGGACAATGCGGTCATCAAGCTCGGTCCGGGCAAGCGCTTCGAGTTCAATTACGACTACTGCAAGGGCTGTGGCCTGTGTGTGGCCGAGTGCCCTTGCGGGGCAATCAACATGGTGCCGGAGAATACCTGACCGGCAGTTTGAACAGACCTACAAGGCAATCGGACAGGGCGGATTTTCCGCCCTGTTTTTTTGTGCCCCGAAATTGTTGCGATAAAAAACGTCTGCCTGCCGTCGTCCTGCGGTAAATTGTAAAACTCTATTTCGCATCGCAGGAAGTTGTAGAATAGTTTGTTCCGGAGAGGCAGATCATTGTTCCGTCGCAGCACAACAAGTGGCGCACTAAGGATGCTTCCGAAAACGCACGATACGGAGAGAAGATGTTCAAAGCACGTAGTCATGGCCGAGAAGACCACGCCATGGCGGCGGTGGTAGAGATGTCTTCGGTTGCCGTGCCTGAGAGAAAACTCCAGGTGCATTTTTTTCCGTTTTTCCCGAGCGAACCGGCGCCCCTGTGGTCTTGCGGTTGATTTACCCTTCCTTCATTCGGACACGTCACCATGAAATCTAAACAAGCGAAATATCCAGGTATACCTCAAGTCATTCACGGCAATGGCGCAGTGGCCTACGTCATGAGCAATGTCTGCGGCGGCGTCATCGGTTATCCGATTACGCCATCCACCGAGATCGCCGAGATTTACGAAGCCTTCCGTGCTGAGGGCGGCGTCAATGTCTGGGGCAAGCACCCGTTTTTCTTCGAACCGGAAGGTGAACATTCGGCCCAAAGCGGCGCGTTAGGCGCGACGCTGACCGGAGGGCAATTTATCTCGAACGCCTCGTCGAGCCAGGGCATCCTGTATGCGCTCGAATCACATTATGTAACCGTCGGCAAGAAGGTCGGCGGCTTTGTGTTGCAGGTCGCGGCACGCGTCGTGTCCAAACATTCGCTCAACGTCATGGCCGGCCATGACGACGTATATGCCCTGCTGTCTTCCGGCTACACCATCCTGTTCGGCAGCAATCCGCAGGAAGCGGCCGACTTGGCCGCGATCTCGTATCGCGCCTCCTCGCTTTCGTTGATTCCCGTGGCCAATGCCATGGACGGCTTCTCCACCAGCCACATGATGAGCGAGGCGCTGATGCCTGAACCCGAGCTGCTTCGCGAGTACCTCGGCGATCCCTCCGGGCGTATCATGGCACCGACTTTGGCACAGGAAATGTTGTTTGGTTCCAAGGGTCGCGTATTTCAGTTGAATCAGTACCTGTCACGCCACACAGCCGACATCACCGAAAGCGCTCTTGCCGCCCTGCAGAACCATCTCGACACCAACGCCGCCAAGATTGAAAAAGATACTGCAGGCGCGCTGATTGCCAAGACGCTCGGCTGGCTGCCCGAAGAACTGCACGGCCAGTGGAAACGCCAGTGGCTCAACGCCTTCGAGAAGGGCACGCGCCAGCTGGTGCCGGCGCAGGTCGACGTCAACAATCCCGGTCTCACCGGCCCGGTGCAGAACCAGCCCGACTTCCAGGCCGGCTCAGCCGATCACCGCACGCACTTCGTCAGCGCGGTTCCCGCGCTGGTCCGTCAGGCGATGTCCGAGTACTCGGTACTGACCGGCCGCAATTACTCGCCGGTTCACACCTTCATGTGCGATGACGCCGACACGGTAATGGTCGGCCTCGGCTCGGTGACCGACGACGTTGAAGCCGTGGTTACCTACCTGCGCAGCAAGGGCCAGAAGGTTGGCTTGGTCTCGATCAAGTTGCTGCAACCCTTCCCCGACGCCGAAGTGGTCGCCGCGCTCAAGGGCAAGAAGGCCATCACCGTTCTCGAACGCTCCGACCAGACCGCGCTGACCACCCTGGTTACCCAGGCGCTGTTCAAGGGGCGCGAAAACGCCGACCAGATGCGCCACCCGGATGTCCCGGCGATCAAGACCATGCCGAAGTTGACGACGGCGATCTTCGGTCTTGGCGGCCACGACCTGCAGCCGCGGCACCTGATCGCGGCCTTCAAGAACATGGACGACGGTAACAGCGCGCCGCTGATCTATCTGGGCTCCCAGTTCTTCTCGAAGACGCCGTCGCCGCGTGTTGCCGAACTCCAGAAGCGCCTGAAGGCGGCCTATCCCGAAACCGTAATGATGGCACTGGAAACCGGCGACAACCCCCGGCTGCTGCCGGATTCGGCCTTCCGTGTCCGTTTCCACTCGGTGGGCGGCTACGGCACTATCGCTTCGGGCAAGCTGCTGACCGACATTCTGGCCGGCGTACTCGAAATGCACTCGAAGTCGGCACCGAAATACGGCTCCGAAAAGAGCGGTGCGCCGACCAACTTCTACATCACGCTGAGTCCGGATCCGATCAAGATCACCAACGCCGAACTCGAGGATGTCGAGGTCGTCATCTCTCCCGACCACCGGGCGTTCAGCCACACCAACCCGCTGCGTGGCCTGGTCGCGGGTGGCACCTTCATCATGCAATCAAACGCCACGCCTGAAGAGGTCTGGCAGGAACTGCCGCCGCAGGCGAGAAAGACGATCCGCGAAAAGAAGATCAATTTCCTCATCATCGATGCCTTTGCCGTCGCCAAGAGGAATGCCCCGACCCCTGAACTCGCTACCCGCATGATGGGTATTGCCTTCATTGGTGCGGTGGCTGGCCACGTCAAGCAGGTCTCGGCCGGTGCTTCCACCGAGGTCATCCTCGAAAAGATTCGCAAGCAGATCGCCAAGAAATTCGGCAGCAAGGGCGGTGCCGTTGTCGAAGGCAACATGGCGGTGATCCGCGAGGGCTTCGAGGCAACGCACAAGGTCCAATACGAGACGGCCACGTTTACCAAGATCGACGCCAAGCCCGCGCCGATTGCCCTGCACAACGTTTCGCTTTCGGCTTCGATGTGCCAGACCGCGGGATCATCGGGGTGCGGCGGCCTGTTTGACCGCGAATACTTTGACGACATGATCGCCAAGCCTTTCCGTGAAGGCACCATTGCCGAAGCACCGGTACTGCCGGGCACCGGCCTCTTTATGCCGGCCGGCACCGCCGGCTCGAAGGACAAGGGACTGTTCCGCCGTGCCGTACCGATCTTCAATCCCGACCTGTGTACGGGTTGTATGGAATGTGCGCTGGTCTGCCCGGACGCGGCCATTCCGAACACCGTGCATGACATTCACGAACTCCTGTTCACCGGAATCCGCGAACTCGACATCACCGAAGCCCAGCGCGAAGCCATGCGCAGCGAGGTCTATGCCGTTTCCGAAACAGTGCGCGAGTCGTACCGCCAGAGCAAGCAAGCCCGCGCGTTCCACGAACTCGTCGCCGAAGCCGCCGCGAAGCTCCCGACCAGGCAGGTCACCCTGCTCAGCAACTTCACCAAGCTGGTCGATCTGCTGGCGAACTATCCAGTGGCCAAGACGCGGCCGTTCTTCGACGCCATGGAAAAAGCCACGGCGGGTAGCGGCGGGTTGTTCGGTGTCAATATCGACCCGTGGAAGTGCACCGGCTGTCTCGAATGTGTCGATGTCTGCGGCCCCGGCGCACTTACGCCTCAGGAACAGGATGCTCCGCTGCTGAGCCGTCTGCAGAATCGGTTCAACTTCATGAGCCGGACGCCGAATACCCCGGCGCGCTTTGTTGACGGCGCGATCGAGGCCGGTGGCGAAATCAAGCGCCTGCTGCTCGACCGTTCCAACTACTACTCGACCACCGGCGGTCACGGTGGTTGCCGTGGCTGCGGCGAAGTAACCGCCATCCGTCTGGTCATGGCCACCAACCACGCCATCACCGAGAAGCGTCGCCAGGATCACATCGTCGATCTGGAAACCCTGATCGCTGCCCTGGGCAGCAAGCAGGCCGCACTGGCGAAGAAGGAAAGCGAACGCAGCGCGCGCATCGGCGTCCTCATGGCCACGCTGGAAAAACGTCTCTACCACTACGAAAGTGGGCCGACCGGCAACGGGCCTTCCGGCACCGTGATCGCCAATTCCACCGGGTGCAGCAGCGTTTACGCCTCGACCTTTCCGTTCAACGCCTACAACGATCCGTGGGTCAACAGCCTGTTCCAGGACGCCCAACCGCTGGCCAAGGGAATCTTCGAGGGTATTTCGTCGCAGACCGTGTCCGATGTCCGCGCGCTGCGTCTGGCCCGCCTTGAGCTGGACGACGCCTACGTTCCCGAGAAGCACGATCAGGAGTTCCGTTACCTGTCGTGGGAACACTTCACTAAGCAGGAACTTGGCCTGTTGCCGACGGTGATGACCATCGGTGGCGACGGTGCCACCTACGATATCGGCTTTGGCGCACTTTCGCGCATTTTGGCCAGCGATACGCCGCTCAAGGTTCTGGTGCTCAACACCGGTGCGTATTCCAACACTGGCGGCCAGGCGTCGACGTCGAGTTTCATCGGCCAGGATTCCGAC
>JANNNT010000263.1:0-4479 GCA_031398685.1 Rhodocyclaceae bacterium
TACGAAGGTCAGCGGGTGCCGGATGTGTTGTTGTCCGGACACCACGAGCAGATTCGTCGCTGGCGCCTGAAACAGGCGCTGGGGCGGACGTGGCAGCGTCGCCCTGAGTTGTTGGCGGGACGTTTGATGTCGAAAGAGGAAACGCAACTCCTGGTGCAGTTTCAGGAGCAATGCGGTCAGGATACTATAAAGGAGTTTAAAAATGAATCTGATAGCGCTACTTGAGCAAGAAGAAATTGCCCGTCTGGGCAAGACCATCCCTCCCTTTGCCCCGGGCGACACCGTTGTCGTTCAGGTCAAGGTCAAGGAAGGTGTCCGCGAGCGTTTACAGGCTTACGAAGGCGTGGTTATCGCCAAGCGTAACCGTGGCCTCAATTCCAGCTTTATCGTCCGCAAGATTTCGTCCGGTGAAGGCGTGGAGCGTACGTTCCAGACCTATTCGCCGCTGGTCGCCGCCATTGAAGTCAAGCGTCGTGGCGACGTACGTCGTGCCAAGTTGTATTACCTCCGCGAGCGTTCGGGCAAGTCCGCACGTATCAAGGAAAAGCTGACACGCAAGCAGAAAGACTGATCAGTCGATCTCTCGATACAAAAAACGGGGCGGAGTCGAAAGACTCTGCCCCGTTGCTTTTGAAGTTGTCGGATTCACACGGGATTGCGATTGGTGTTTTCGATCAGGGCGTAGGCCGAGTGGTTGTGGATCGATTCGAAGTTCTCGGATTCGACGACATAGGAATGGATGCGGGATTCGGCACTGAGACGGGCAGCGACATCGCGCACCATGTCTTCGACAAATTTAGGGTTGTCGTAGGCGCGTTCGGTGACGTATTTCTCATCCGGTCGCTTGAGCAGGCCGTAAAGCTCGCAGGAGGCCTGCGATTCAACCAACTCGACAATCTCCTCGATCCATACAAGTTTATTGATCTTGGCAGTGACGGTGACGTGTGAGCGCTGGTTGTGTGCGCCGCGCTCGGAGATTTTCTTCGAACACGGGCACAGGCTGGTTACCGGAACAACGACCTTGACTGTCGAGGCGATTTCGCCATGGCAGATCTCACCGGTCAGCGTGACATCGTAGTCCAACAGACTTTGTACGCCGGATACCGGTGCCGCCTTGTTGATGAAATACGGGAAATTCATTTCAATATGGCCGGTTTGAGCTTCCAGCTTTTCGACCATCTCGCGCAGCATGATCGGGAAATTTTCGACCGATATTTCGCGTTCGTGGCTGTTGAGAATCTCGACGAAACGCGACATGTGCGTGCCCTTGAAGTTGTGCGGCAGGCTGACATACATGTTGAAGACGGCGATGGTGTGCTGTACGCCACCGGTCCGGTCGAGGACCCTGACCGGGTGACGGATCGACTTGATGCCAACCCGGTTGATGGCAATTTTCCGGGTGTCAGCCAGGTTCTGGACATCGGCCATCGAGGCGGGGACTTGCGGGGTATGTGGTGCGTTCATTGCTATTCCTGATTTGTTTGTGCCGTCGGGATCATTGGCCCAAAGGTTGTGTTGCCTTGATGCGCACGTACCGTTCGGATAATGCCGTCTTTATCGAGACCAACTTCCGCCAGCAGCAGTACCTGGTCGCCGTGATCGATGAAACGGTCGGGAAGGCCCATGCGCACCAACTGTGCCGGGCTGGCAATTTCGTCAAGCACGCGCGCCACTTCCGACCCCGCTCCGCCGATCAAGGCATTCTCTTCGACGCTGATCAGCAGTGAATGTTCCCGCGCCAGATCGATAATCAACTCGCGGTCAATGGGTTTGACGAAACGCATGTTGGCTACTGTCGCATCAAGTTCGGCTGCCGCGTCCAGCGCTGGCGTAAGCATGCTGCCAAAAGCAAGCAGGGCAATGCCCTTCCCGCGCCTTCGGATTTCGCCTTTGCCCAGAGGCAGACCGGTCAGCGTTTTTTCCGTGGCAACACCCGGGCCGGAGCCGCGCGGGTAGCGGACGGCACTCGGGCCGTCGATACGATACGCCGTGGTCAGCATTTTCCGGCATTCGTCTTCGTCAGCAGGTGTCATTACCACCATGTTGGGAATGCAGGTCAGGTAGGACAGGTCGAAACTGCCATGGTGCGTTGGGCCGTCCGCGCCGACCAGTCCGCCGCGATCCAGGGCGAAGACCACCGGCAGATTTTGCAGGGCGACATCGTGCAGCAACTGGTCATAGCCGCGCTGCAGGAAGGTCGAATAGATCGCCAGTACAGGACGCATTCCCTCACAAGCCAGGCCGGCGGCAAAGGTGACGGCGTGCTGCTCGGCGATGCCGACATCAAAATAGCGTTCAGGAAAGCGTTCGGCAAAGCGCATCATGCCCGAGCCTTCCCCCATGGCCGGAGTAATACCAACAAGCTTGGGGTCAGCGGCGGCCATGTCACAAAGCCAGTCACCAAAAATCTGCGTATAACTCGGTTTGCCTCCGGCCTTGCTGTCCTCAATCCCAACGTCCGGCTTGAATTTTGATACGCCGTGGTAAAGGATGGGGTCCACCTCGGCCAGCTTGTAACCTTGGCCCTTACGGGTAATTACATGCAGGAACTGCGGACCTTTGAGCTTTTGCAGGTTTTGCAGTGTGGGGACCAGAGAGTCAAGGTCGTGGCCGTCAATCGGGCCGATATAGTTAAAACCGAGTTCTTCAAACAGCGTTCCCGGTGTCAGCATGCCCTTGACGTGTTCTTCGACACGGTTGGCAAACTCAAGCAGTGACGGAGAGACTTTCAGTACTTTTTCCCCGGCTTTCCGTGCCGCGTTGAAGGCGCTACCGGAAAACAGTCGGGCCAGATACTTGTTTAGCGCACCAACGGGCTGTGAAATCGACATGTCGTTGTCGTTGAGGATGACGAGCATGTCGGCGTCGGCGACGCCCGCGTTGTTCAGGGCCTCGAAGGACTGGCCAGCGGACATGGCGCCATCACCGATGATGGCAACTGTTCTGCGGGTCTCGCCCTTGAGCTTGACGGCCAGTGCCATGCCCAGAGCGGCAGAGATCGAGGTCGAGGAGTGACCGACGCCAAAGGTGTCATATTCACTCTCGCTGCGTTTGGGGAAGCCCGAAACGCCGCCGTGTGTGCGCAATCGGGCCATACCCGAGCGGCGTCCTGTAAGAACCTTGTGGGCGTAGGTCTGGTGGCCGACATCCCAGACCAGGCGGTCGTCCGGTGTGTTGAAAACGTAATGCAGGGCGACCGTCAATTCAACCGTACCCAGGTTTGACGAGAGGTGCCCTCCAGTCCTGGAAACGGACTCGACAAGAAAACTACGTAACTCCTCGGCAAGCTGCGGCAACTGTTTTCGATCCAGTTCGCGAAGTTGAGCCGGCTTACTGATGGTGTCGAGCAGAGGATAGGAGATCATTGGTGTGTTGGGTCCGGCAGGGTCCGTGGTTTTATGGCCGTGATGCATGGCCGTGATCATCGGTTAAAACTTGCGGTGGGTAATGAAATCGGTCAGATCAATCAGGCGCTGACCGCGTTCCCCAAAAATGGCGAGTGATTCGAGAGTCTGTGCCCTGAGGTCGTCGGCGAATTCGCGTGCTCGTTCCAGTCCCATCAGGCTGACATAGGTCGGTTTTTCGGCGGCAGCATCCTTACCCGCCGTCTTGCCAAGGGTGGCCGTGCTTGCCGTACAGTCAAGGATGTCATCAACCACTTGAAACAGCAAACCCGCACGTTTGGCAAAGCGATCCAGCGCTTCGTTGGCCTCGTCCGTCAGCGCTTCACCGCAGAGTGCGCCAAGCCTGACCGCCGTACGAATCAGCGCCCCGGTTTTGAGGGCGTGCATCAACTCAAGTTCCGGTTGATTCAGCGACTGGCCCACCGCACCGAGGTCGATGGCCTGTCCGCCGGCCATGCCGCAAGACCCGCTGGCATGCGCCAGCAGACGGACCATTTCAAGCTGATGTTCGGGGCGGCCGAGATCCTCGCGGGCGAGTAGCTCGAATGCAAAGGATTGCAGACAGTCGCCGACCAGCAAGGCGGTGGGTTCGTCGTATTCGACATGGCAGGTCGGACGGCCGCGACGCAGGATGTCGTTATCCATGCACGGCAGGTCGTCATGCACCAGAGAATAGGCGTGAATCAACTCGACCGCGCTGGATACGATTTCCAGTCGTTCTGGCGGACCATTGGTCAATTCGCCGGCAGCAAAAGCGAGCAAGGGGCGAACCCGCTTGCCGCCATTCAAGCTGGCATAACGCATGGCCTGATGCAGGCGGGATGGGATGGCTTCATCGGGCGGCAGCAGACGCGACAGCGTTGTATCGATCCGCGTTTGAACGGCGCGCATCCAGTCGGGAAAGGGCAAGGCGCTCACGATGCGTCTCCGAGGTTGGTGTCAAAATCCCGAAGCGCTCCATTCTCCAGAACCTGAATTTTGCGTTCAGCATCGCTGAGTTGCTGCTGGCAGTGCTTGAGTAGTTCGCTGCCACGACGATAGGCCGCTATCGATTCTTCGAGCGGCAGGCGCCCGC
>JANNNT010000267.1:0-2911 GCA_031398685.1 Rhodocyclaceae bacterium
GCTTGATGCAGCAGGGCTTTGTCACCACGTCGGTGGACAAGCTCGTGAACTGGACGCGCACCGGCTCGCTGTGGCCGATGACTTTCGGGCTCGCCTGTTGCGCGGTCGAGATGATGCATGCGGGCGCGGCCCGCTATGATCTCGACCGGTTCGGCATCGTTTTCCGGCCCAGCCCCAGGCATTCCGACCTGATGATTGTTGCCGGCACCCTGTGCAACAAGATGGCGCCGGCACTGCGCAAGGTGTACGACCAGATGGCCGAGCCGCGCTGGGTGCTGTCGATGGGCTCGTGCGCCAACGGGGGCGGCTATTACCACTACAGTTACTCGGTGGTAAGGGGCTGCGACCGCATCGTGCCGGTCGACGTCTACGTGCCGGGGTGTCCGCCTACGGCCGAAGCGCTGCTGTACGGCCTTGTTCAGTTGCAGAACAAGATCAAGCGCACCAACACCATCGCCCGCTAGCCCAACCAGTCCAACGGATATTCGCTCTACCATCATGTCCACGCGGCTTGAAACCTTGAGGAGTGCGTTAACCACGGCGCTGGGGGAAAAGATCCAGAGCCTGTCCGAAGCAGTGGGCGAGTTGACGCTGGTGGTCGGCGCCGGCGACTACCTGGCGGCGGCGCGGCAGCTGCGCGACGACCCGTCGCTGCGGTTCGAGGAATTGATCGACCTGTGCGGCGTGGACTATTCCGATTGGGGCGGGCAGGCCCTGCCGCCGTTGCGATTCGCGGCAGTTTCCCACCTGCTGTCGCTGACCCACAACTGGCGCTTGCGCCTGCGTGCTTTCGCCACCGAGGAGGATTTTCCGGTCATCGATTCGCTCACTGGCGTATGGCCCAATGCAAACTGGTACGAGCGCGAGGCGTTCGACCTGTACGGCGTGGTGTTTGCCGGGCATGACGACCTGCGCCGCATCCTGACCGATTACGGCTTCGTCGGCCACCCGTTCCGCAAGGATTTCCCGCTGTCGGGAAACGTCGAGATGCGCTACGACCCGGAGCAGAAGCGGGTCATCTATCAGCCGGTGTCGATCGAACCGCGCGAGGTCACGCCGCGCATCATTCGCGAAGAAAACTACGGCGACCTCGGCGCCCGGGGATGACATGCCTGAGATTCGCAACTACACGCTAAATTTTGGTCCGCAACATCCCGCTGCGCATGGCGTGCTGCGGCTGGTGCTGGAGCTGGACGGCGAAGTGATCCAGCGCGCCGATCCGCACATCGGGCTGCTGCATCGGGCCACCGAAAAACTCGCCGAGCACAAGACCTGGATCCAGTCGCTGCCCTACATGGACCGGCTGGACTACGTGTCGATGATGTGCAACGAGCACGCCTACTGCATGGCGATCGAGAAGCTTGCCGGCATCGACGTGCCTTTGCGCGCCCAGTACATCCGGGTGATGTTCGACGAGGTTACGCGCGTTCTCAACCACCTCCTGTGGCTGGGGGCGCATGCGCTCGACATCGGCGCGATGACCGTGTTCCTGTATTGCTTTCGCGAGCGCGAAGACCTCATGGATTGCTACGAGGCGGTGTCCGGCGCGCGCATGCACGCGGCCTACTACCGTCCGGGCGGGGTCTACCGCGACCTGCCCGACAGCATGCCGCAGTACCTGCCTTCGCCCTATCGCAGCGACAAGAAGTTGCGCGATCTGAACGCCAACCGGCAGGGATCGCTGCTCGACTTCATCGACGATTTCACCACCCGCTTCCCGCGCTACGTGGACGAATACGAAACGCTGCTGACCGACAACCGCATCTGGAAGCAGCGCACCGTGGGCATAGGCGTGGTGACGGCCGAGCGGGCCAAGGCGCTGGGATTCACCGGCGCGATGCTGCGCGGCTCGGGGGTGGAGTGGGACCTGCGCCGCAAGCAGCCGTACGAAGTGTACGACCAACTGGCCTTCGACATTCCGGTCGGTGTGAACGGCGATTGCTACGACCGCTATCTGGTCCGCATCGAGGAAATGCGCCAGTCGAACCGCATCATCCGGCAGTGCGTGGACTGGCTGCGCGCCAATCCCGGCCCGGTGATCACCGCCAACCACAAGGTGGCGCCGCCATCGCGCGTCGAAATGAAGTCGAACATGGAGGAGTTGATCCACCACTTCAAGCTGTTCACCGAGGGCATGCACGTCCCCGAGGGCGAGGCGTACGCGGCGGTCGAGCACCCGAAGGGCGAGTTCGGCGTGTATTTCGTCTCCGACGGCGCGAACAAGCCTTACCGCATGAAACTGCGCTCGCCGGGGTTTGCCCACCTGTCGGCGATGGACGAGCTCTCGCGCGGGCACATGCTGGCCGACGTGGTCACCATCCTCAGCACGCTGGACATCGTGTTCGGCGACATTGACCGATAAGCGGGTGCCAATGCTCACTGAAGAATCCCTGCGCGAAATCGATCGCGAAGTGGCCAAGTATCCCGCCGACCAGAGGCAGTCGGCGGTGATGCCTGCGCTCATCATCGCGCAGGGAGAAAAGGGCTGGCTGTCGACGCAGACGATGGACTGCGTCGCGCAGTATCTGGGCATGGCGCCGGTGGCGGTGTACGAAGTGGCGACGTTCTACAACATGTACAATCTCGCGCCGGTCGGCCGCAACAAGATCTCGATCTGCACCTGCCTGCCGTGCGGGCTGCAGGGCTCGCTCGCGGCGGCCGACCACCTCAAGCAAAAGCTCGGCGTGAACTTCAACGAGACCTCCGCCGACGGCAAGTTCACGCTCAAGGAAGGCGAGTGCATGGGCGCCTGCGCCATGGCGCCGGTGATCCTGGTAGCCGTCGCGCGCCTCGTAGTCCTTCAGGCCCCAGTTCCTGCCGTCGAGGCCTTTCATCAGGATCGCGTCCGGACCGTAATTCAGCATGGGAAACCCGGGCGGCTCATTTGAGGTCCTTGATCAGCGCGTCGATT
>JANNNT010000667.1:0-3037 GCA_031398685.1 Rhodocyclaceae bacterium
ACTTTGTTGCGGAACTCGGCAAGTACCCGTTCACTGTGCTGACCGGCGTGAATACCCTGTTCAATGCGTTGCTCAACAACCCGGATTTTGCTGCGCTCGACTTCAGCCGGGTCAAGGTGACTCTGGGTGGCGGCACGGCCGTACAGAGGGGGGTTGCAGAGCGCTGGAAGAAAGTGACCGGCAAGCCGCTGATTGAAGCCTACGGTCTGACCGAAACCTCTCCCGCCGCGACCATCAATCCAATCAACATTCCGGAATACAACGGCTCGATCGGCCTGCCGATTTCGTCGACCGAGGCGGCGATCCGTAATGACAACGGCGTCGACGTTGCGCTGGGCGAACGTGGCGAACTCTGCATCCGAGGTCCGCAGGTGATGAAAGGTTACTACCGGCAGCCGGAAGAGACGGCCAACGTCTTCATGCCTGACGGCTTCCTGCGTACCGGCGACATCGCGGTGATGGACAGCCAAGGCTATGTGCGCATCGTCGACCGCAAGAAGGACATAATTCTCGTCTCCGGCTTCAATGTTTATCCAAACGAAGTCGAGGACGTTCTGGCCATGCATCCGGGAGTGCTTGAAGTGGCCGCCATCGGTGTGCCGAATGAAAAAACTGGCGAGGCGGTGAAAATTTTCGTGGTCAAGAAGGATCAGTCGGTAACGCCGGAGCAACTCATCATGCATTGCCGCGAATACATGACGGGCTACAAAGTGCCTAGCCAGGTCGAATTCCGCAGCGATCTGCCGAAGACCAACGTCGGCAAGATTCTGCGTCGCGAATTGCGTGACGAGGTCGCGGTCGAAGCGGTGCCGCCTGTTTGTTGAACAGCGCCGTCAAGTGATCGTTGCCAAAGGGTTTTCTCGGTTAGCGCACAACAATCGCACAGATTTATTCACAACTTCTGTGGATAAGTGTTTCTAGAGTTTTAAAGTGGTTTGGACGGATTCTGGACAGGGCTATGTGGAAATCAATTCTGGCGATTGCGTTAGGCGCGGCGCTTGGTGCTTTGTTACGCTGGCAGCTCGGCACCAAACTCAACAGCATCTTCCCGACGATCCCACCCGGTACGTTGGCGGCCAACCTGATCGGTGCTTACGTGGTCGGGCTGGGCATCGCTTTTTTTGCCACCTTCTCGGCCATCTCGCCGGAATGGCGACTTCTGGTCATCACCGGCTTTTGCGGCGGGCTGACCACGTTTTCAACTTTTTCTGCCGAAATTACCTCATTGCTTCAGCAGGGGCGAATCACCTGGGCGTTCAGCGCTGTTGCGGCGCATGTCGTCGGATCGGTCTTGATGACTTTCGCAGGAATCGGAACCGTCTACCTGCTGAAGAGTTCATCGTGAATCAGCGCGCAAACAATTAACGGAGGCGACCATGGGCGGTACTTTCCTGAGGTTTTACGTTGACGAAAAGCAGAGTCATCACGGTGTTCTGCTTTGGGAGTGGCTGCTTGAAAAAGCCAACACCATGGGTATTCGAGGGGGGTCGGCGTTTCGTGCGATCGGCGGCTTCGGGCGACGCCATGCCGTGCATGAGAGCCGGTTCTTCGAGTTGGCGGGTGACGTGGGTGTTGAGGTGGAATTTATTGTCGATGATGAAGAGATGAAGCAATTGCTTGCGCTTGTTCGTCGGGAAAAAACCCGGATTTTCTATGCGCGCATTCCGGTGCAATTCGGCGTCATCAACCCGGATGCTGATGATCCAATCGGCATGTCGGAAAGCGCGTAGGGGAGGCGCTTCTCGCTGTCATTGCCCCCTTTCGCTTTCGCGCGGGAAAATCGAAACGCATTTCGTTGTATACTCACGCTTTTGTTTGTTTGTCCACAGCGTTTTTAATCAACTTCTGTAATGGAAACCAAAATGGCCACTGCCACTAAAGCCGCATCCCCCAAGAAAGTTGCTCCTGCTAAATCTCCTGCTCCAGCCAAGAAGGCTGTTGCTGTGAAAAAAGTTGCTGTCGCCAAAGCAGTACCGGCCAAGGCTGTGGCTGCGCCTGCCAAGAAGGCAGCTGCGCCTGCTAAAACGGTTGTTGCACCTGCCAAGAAGGCTGTTGTTGTGCCTGCCAAGTTCGTCAAGATCACCAAGGTTGTCGGCCGTCAGATTCTTGACTCGCGCGGCAACCCGACCGTTGAAGTCGATATCACACTCGACAACGGTTTCATGGCGCGTTCCGCCGTTCCGTCAGGCGCCTCCACCGGTGAATTCGAAGCCTGCGAACTGCGCGATGGCAACAAGAAAGTTTATCTCGGCAAGGGTGTGCTCAAGGCGGTTGCAGCCGTCAATGGCCCGATTGCCAACCTGCTCAAGGGCAAGAACCCGCTTAATCAGCGCGAACTCGACGACGCGATGATCGCGCTCGACGGTACCCCGAACAAGTCCAAGCTCGGCGCCAACGCGCTGCTCGGTGCTTCGATGTCGATCACCGTTGCCGCAGCTCAAGTCAGCAAGATGCCGCTCTGGAAGTACATCGGCAAGCTGCACAAGAACAAGGAATTCATCCTGCCGACCCCGATGGCCAACATTATCAACGGTGGCAAACATGCTGACAACCTGATCGATTTCCAGGAATTCATGATCATGCCGGTTGGCGCCAAGACCTTCTCCGAAGGCTTGCAATGGGTCACCGAAGTGTTTCATGCGCTGAAGAGCATTCTCAAGAAGGGCGGCCACGTAACCGCCGTCGGCGATGAAGGCGGGTTCGCTCCGAATCTGACCAACGATCAAGCGCTGGAAGTGGTCATGCAAGCGATCACCGCGGCCGGTTATAAGCCGGGCAAGCAGATCGCCATTGCGCTTGACTGCGCATCATCCGAGTTGTTCGACGAAGGCGGCCGCAAGGGCTACAAGTTCTGGAAGTCGAACCCGGACAAGCTGTTCACTGCCGACGAAATGATCGCCATCTACGCCGAATGGTGCAAAAAGTACCCGATCGTTTCGATTGAGGACCACGGCGCGTGGCTCGAAGAGGCGCTCGCCCGCTACGCCGACTCCGAGCAGGCTCAGCAGGAGATCCGCCGCGGCGCCCAGCTCTCGCT
>JANNNT010000402.1:0-3342 GCA_031398685.1 Rhodocyclaceae bacterium
TCCTTTCGGAGGTACGTGCTGCAGGAAGCGACGCAGGAACTCCGGCGCAGGCAGCGTCATGCTCCTGGATTGGTGGTCGCAGCTACGCCGATAACGAAAGGTGACTGTATGCTCGTCGGAGCCGAGAACCGCCTTGCCGGATAGCGCCGTGCGATGCACGTAGCGACCGAGGTATTCCAGCACCCGCTCGCTACCGTGCATGACGGGCTTGGCGAACACGACCCAACGCTTGCCCCAAGGGATTTCCGGAAACGGAACTTTCGGCAGAGCGCGTCGGGCAAGGGCCAGGAAGCGGCCGCGAAATCGCTTCGCTAACGCCTTCTCCGGAACAATGAAGCGCTTGTGGCGTCGCGGCACCGACAGCCACCTTTGCGCAGGGCGAGCGCGAGAGCTTCCTGAGTGCGTCCCAGATTGGTTAGTGCTGCGGAGTGGTACCCGTTGATCAACGCTTCACGCCTTGGGTTTCCGAGCAACGCGATCAGCGGTGCTGCCCGTTCGACAGTTGCCAGCAGGCGTTTCATATCCGCCAATGGCGTGACACATGGCCTCATAGCAAGGCAGAGGTCTACTGTCTGCTCGATCGTTTCTCGCGTCTGAGGCAAATGGGTGATTGCCAAAAGCGCCTGCTCGAAAGCGCTGGCAGCTTCTCGGTTGGCAGAGCGCTCGAATGCCTTAACGCCGGCCTGTCTCAGATAGTCGACCGCTTTGTCCCAGCGCTCGGCACGCAGTGCGTGGTGACCGGGCGCTCTCAGCGGTGAGCGGATCGAGCCGCAGTTGGGAGTAGTAGGTACGACTGCCCCACGGGTGCCGATACTCGGGCCGATAATTGAAGAGCAGCAACAGTCTCGCCGTGGGAACACTGTCCATCATCCCATTCAAAAACTCCTGGGTCTCGGAATCGATCCAGTGCAGATCTTCGAACACCAGAACCAGAGGCTGGGCCTGCGCTTCGCGCAGCCACAGGCGTTTCAACGCATCCAGGGTCTGGCGCCGGCGTTGCGACGGATCGAGCGTTTGCCACGGTTGTTCGAGGGGCTGATCAAGGAGCGCGAGCAACGGCAAAAGCAGCGGCTCGAGCGAACGATCCATGGTCAGCAGCTTGCCCGTGACCTTCTCGCGGATGGCGCGTGCGTCGTCGTTCTCGGCAATTTTGAAATAGCCTTTGAGCAGATCGATGACCGGCAAGTACGGTGTCGCCTTGCCGTAGGACACCGAACTGGCTTCGACGATGAGCCAGCCCTGGGTGCGGTGCGAGTGAGTGAATTCCCAGAACAGTCGCGACTTGCCCACCCCCGGCTCGCCGACGATGGCAACGACCTGGCCTTTGCTCTCGGCAGCGTGGGCCAGCGCTTCGTTCAGGACCTCGATCTCCCGCTGGCGTCCGACGAAGCGGGTCAGGCCGCGCACGGCGGCGGCTTGCAGACGGGTGCGGGCATGGGAGGCACCGGTAAGTTCGTAAACCTCGATCGGGTCAGTGAGCCCTTTTATGGGGACGGCACCGAGCGGCTTGACCTGGATGTAACCTTCGGCCAGTTGCAGCGTGTCATTGCTCAGGAGCGTTGAGCCCGGCTTGGCGAGCTGCTCTATTCGCGACGCGAGATGCGTGGTCTGCCCCACCGCCGTGTAGTCCATGTGCAAGTCGCTGCCGATCGAGCGCACCACCACTTCTCCCGAGTTGATTCCGACTCGAATGTAAACCGGCATCGACCCGGCGCGCTGCAAATCATCGGCATAGCGCGATATCTGCTCTTGCATTCTCAGTGCCGCATAGCAGGCGCGCACTGCATGGTCCTCAAGGGCAAGGGGCGCACCGAACAATGACATGATGCCGCGTCGCCCATGACCTGATTGACCGTGCCGTCGTAGCGGTGCACCGCTTCCATCATGCGTCCCAGGACGGGATCGAGAATCTTGCGGGCTTCCTCCGGGTCGCGGTCCGCCAGCAACTCCATCGAGCCCTTCAGGTCGGCAAACAGAACGGTGACCTGCTTGCGCTCGCCCTCCAGCGCACTCTTGGAGCTGAGGATCTTCTCGGCAAGATGCTTCGGGGTGTAGGAGTCGGGGGACGGGGGCTTGGCCGTTGCGGTGTCCGGGCTGAGTTTGGTGCCGCACTCGCCGCAGAACTTCTGTTCGGGGGAATTGGCTGCGCCGCAGGAGGAGCAGGCAAGACTCAGCCGCGCGCCACATTCGCCGCAGAATTTCAGGCCGGGAGAATTTTCATAATGGCAGCTCGGGCAATTCATGACCTTGTTCTTGGACCCGAAACAAGACGCGGTGAGGCTAGCGCCCTCAGCCTACTCGGTCAAGACGTGAATTTCGCATGTCTGCAACGCGCAAAAGTTCCTCATGCGCCGTGGCCCCGGCGGCGTACAGTGCTCCCAACATTGAGCTGATCAAGGAGGGCCAACATTATGAGTACGGCTCTGAACAAGGTGCTGATCGCGGTCGTGTTTTCCGGCCTTACGGTGATTGCGTGCGACAGACCACAGAATAGGAAGATGGCCGAGGAGCAATCGGCAGAATTCGCCGGACATAACAATACCCGCTGCGCGTTGGTCGACGAGCAAGTGTTCTGCGCAGCGTCAAGGATGCGCGAGCCGATTCAACAGGCCTCCTTCTCCGCGCTCTGAGCGCTCTACGTTGCACCGGGGGCCTCAGGCCCGGCCAGTGGGCGGGAGTTTTCTTCTTGTTACCCCGATACCGGCAATGCCGGACAGTTGGTGCCACCATGGTGCAATTGCCGTATCGATGCGGCGTTTAGGAACCTGCATAAGGCGCAACCTGGTGTAAGCCCTGCAGCTTGCCGCATTTGTTCGGTGCGCCATTGGTAACCTGCCTTGTCAGGACAGCCTGTTAAGAGCAGACTTTTCGCCATACCGGCTGCGGCCGACCAAGGGAAGATTGAATGACGCTATCATCGGGCGAGAGCGCAGCGCTCTGGAGTTTGTCGGAGAAGCATCTGAAGGCGCTCTCGGAGCGGGGCACGATCAAGGCTTATCCGAAAAACACGGTTATCGTCAATGAGGGCGATCGCAGCGATACGCTTTACATCATCCTGTCGGGAAAGGTCAAGGCGTACCTCGCTGACGAGGAAGGCAAGGAAGTGCTGCTCAGCACCCAGGGACCGGGCGAGTACTTCGGCGAGATGATCCTCGACCAGGGCCCGCGTTCCGCGTCGGTGATGACGCTGGAGCCTGCCAAGTTTTCGGTGATCACGACCGATCAATTCAAGAAATTCCTGACCGAGCACCCGGATGCGGGACCCGAACTGGTGCTGAGTCTCATCCACCGTGTGCGAGAACTGACCAAATCAGTGGGGAATCTCGCGCTGCTCGATGTCTA
>JANNNT010000426.1:0-5157 GCA_031398685.1 Rhodocyclaceae bacterium
GCCAGGGTTGATGAAGCTGGCGGTGCCGACCTGGATTGCCGTGGCCCCCGCCAGGATGAACTCCAGCGCATCGGTGGCGGTCATGATGCCGCCGATGCCGATGATTGGAATCTTGACGGCTTTGGCGACCTGCCAGACCATGCGCAGGGCGATGGGCTTGATCGCCGGGCCGGAAAAGCCGCCGGTGATATTGGCCAGCACCGGGCGACGTTTTTTCAGGTCAATCGCCATGCCGATCAGGGTGTTGATCAGCGACAGCGAATCGGCGCCGGCATCCTCGCAGGCACGGGCCATGGTCACTACGTCGGTGACATTGGGCGAGAGCTACCCGATCAATGGCTTTTGGGTTGCCGGGCGGCAGGCGGCAACGACACTCGCCGCGCAACCCGGGTCGGTGCCGAAGACGATGCCACCCTGCTTGACGTTGGGGCAGGAAATGTTCATTTCCAGTGCGACAACTTCGGAAATGTCATCGAGGCGACGGGCCATTTCGGCATATTCATCAATGGTATCGCCAAAAAAATTGGCGATACACGGCGTGTTGACGGTGCGCACAAAGGGGATTTTTTTGGCGATGAAAGCTTCGATGCCGACGTTTTGCAGGCCGATGGCGTTGAGCATTCCACCGGGCGTCTCGACGATGCGCGGCGTCGGGTTGCCGGCACGAGGTTTGAGTGAAAGCCCCTTGGTGACGAAGGCGCCGATCTTCTGCAAATCCACGTATTCGGCGAATTCCTCGCCGTAGCCAAAGGTTCCCGAAGCGGTCATGACCGGGTTGCGCAGCGGAATGCCGGCCAGGTTGACGCTCATGTCGGGTTTCATGCTTGTCATTATTATGCTCCCCACTTCAGTTCGCTGGATTCAAAGACTGGCCCTTCGGTGCACACACACCGAAAATCGGGTGTTTCCGGCGAATGGCCTTTTCCGGGCGCGACGCAGCCCAGGCAGGCGCCGACGCCGCAGGCCATATAACCTTCCAGCGAGACCTGGCAGGGAATGTCGTACTGCGCCGCTATTCGGGCCACGGCGTGCAGCATCCCGTCCGGCCCGCAGGCATAAAGCGTGGCCTTGCCTTTGAGTACGTCCAGCCGGCGTTTCAGCGCTTCGGTCACCAGGCCCTGTTCGCCCAGCGAACCGTCTTCGGTGGCCGTGTAGCACTCGACGCCCAGGCGCTCGAACTCGGTGATGCAGAGGATGTCGTCACGTGTTCGGCCACCGGCAAAGAGACGCACCGGCGATTTTCGGGTTACCAGTTCCCTGGCCAGCAGGTAGAGCGGTGCCAGCCCGATGCCACCACCGACAATCAGCTTTTCCTCATCCGCACTGCCCTGATCGAATCCGGTTCCCAGCGGACCGAGAATGTCCAGCAGATCGGTCTCGTGCAGCGCTGAAAGCATCGCCGTTCCCTTGCCGACAACCCGGTAGAGCATCTCGAAATAGACCTGCGGGACAGCCCCGCTCTGCGGCGGCGTATGCACGCCGACATCGAAGACGGCCAAGGGCCGGCGCAGCAGCGGATCGATGGCGCCGCTAACACGTACCATCACGAACTGGCCGGGCGTCGCTGCCGAGAATTCCTGCGGGGCGGTCAGGCGCATGCGCCAGTAGCCGGGCGAAATTTCCGCATTGGAAAGGATCATTGATGTGAATTGCATGAACATTCTCCTGGTCGATTATTTTTTCCCCGGAACCCTCAGAGCCGCTTTGCCGATGAATAGCCCATGAGCCGGCGAACCCGCTTACGTGATGGCTTGAACATGGGCTTCCGTGGCGCGTTTGCTGACGAGTGCAGTGACCACCGCGTTCTGCAACTGGCGGTTGAGACCCTGCGCACCGGCAGTCGTCGGCGCGATCTGGCCGGTACCGTATGTGCCCAGCAGCGGCAGGCCGGGAAAACGCTCGCACAGGATGTCCCGATCACGGTCTTCACCACCATAAAAATAGGGGCCGCGGCCGATGCACGAGAACATCAGGGCGCAGGCCGGTTTGGCGGCGGTTCCGGCCAGACGGTCAATCGTTTGCCGCATGTCGGCTTCGGCAGTAAGGGGTTGGCGGATGGCCCAGGCCAGGAATTGTCCCGGCGCAACGTGTTCGGTCAGCGTCAGCGAGTTGTCGGCATTGGCGGCGATGATCGCAATCGGACGATAGCGACCCTCGGCCAGCGCATTGGTGGCGTCGGCGGCGCCGTCCAGCAGCACGGCGCTAAGATGGTGCAGGTGCTGCGCCGTGTTCTGGCGAAGTTCAAGCGGCAGAATCCGGCTCAGGCTTTTCAGCGCCGTCTGGCCGCCGAGTCTTTCCAGATCGTAACCGTTGCTGCGCTCCACCGCCTGGGGCTCGCCCAGGAGCTGCAAACCGCTGGAGACGCCGACGTGTACGTTCGCTCCGAGAAGTTGCACGCTGCAACACTGTTGTTCGGCGAGTCGGCTCTGTTGCCAGACGACCGCTTCCGTGAAGCCGACGCTGCCGGCGAAACTGCCGCCAAAGCGCGTTCCGGACACACTCCAGTCGGGCGGCAAACGACCGCCGGCATAGCTCAAGACAGGGTGCTCGCCAGCTTCCGGGTGCCCCAGCGAGAGGCCGCCACCAAAAACCATGACCGCTGCAGTGGGGCGATCAACGACCCAGTCCGTCTCGGTAAATACGCCCGAGGCGATGCCACCGGCGACCTGAATGCATTGTGCCGCACGTGCGGCAGCGGTGACGGTCGGCTGGGCGTGGCGGGCGAACTCCGGGGTCAGGAAAAGCAGCACGCCGTTGGCGTGCGTCAGCCCGGCCTTGGTCAGCGCCAGATGTACGGCCTCTTCGGCGATTTGGGGCAGCGGGTCGTTGCCCGATACGAGCGCGGTAGCGACGGTCATTGGGGTGGAGGAGCTATTCAAATACGGGGTCGCTATTGTAACTCGATCCCCGCTTCATCCCTTGCCCCGAAAGGGAGAGCGCTTGTTCAAACGAATGTCTTACTAAGTCCGGGTATCCGGATTTTCCGGTGGACGCGGGCCAACGGTTCCAGCACTCAAAGAGATTCCTTGGAACGACCAAGGTGGACAAGCGCATTTTGCGTTGCAACACAACTTCGCTAAAGGTCGGTCGAAAAATTGGAGGGACAAAGACTCAGATCGACCCACTAGAGTCATTTGGCCCCGAGCTCCATCAACGGCGGCTTCCGGAATTGAGCCGCCTTTCGTCCCTGCGGCCCCAGTGGCAAGAGTTCAGCCAAAGCGATTCATCCCCCATCCCAAACCAAGCGCCGCTTATGCGCTCAATGCCGTCCTAATCGAAGCGTTGCCGTGATCGATTGCTGGCTGTAGGCATCGCGCGCCCTTCGGTCACTGAGCGTGGCACACAAAGTAATTTACAAACATACCGGACGGTAGGTATAGTTAATAGCTACTCTCCATGAGGCTTTCCGCATGAACAATTCTCTCGTTGCCTATATGTGGCTGACTGGCGCCATCATCTCTGAAGTCGCCGGGACCACTCTTTTACAGAAAACGGAACAGTTCACTCGGCTCGTGCCGACTTTGGCGATGGCCGTGTTCTACATCGCATCGTTTTACTTTCTCTCCCAAGCGCTCAAGAACCTGCACCTTGGCGTTGCCTATGCCATCTGGGGAGGAGTAGGCATCATCCTGACAGCGATTGTTGGCATGGTGGTGTACAAACAATTGCTTGATCTGCCTGCCGTATTTGGCATCGGACTGATCGTTTCCGGGGTCGTCGTCATCAACGTCTTCTCTAAAAGCGTGGGGCATTGAGAATGCAGAGTCCCCATCGCCGAAAGAAGCAGCCTGAACAAGTTCGGCGTTCGCTGCTGGATTGTGCTGCTCAGATTGCTGTCGAGCAGGGGCTCGCCAGCGTCACGATTCAGGCTGTCGCGGAAGCTGCTGGCGTAACCAAAGGAGGCTTGTTCCATCACTTCTCCAGCAAGAAGACTTTGGTGGATTCCGTGTTTGTCGACATCCTTGAGCAGTTGGATCGCGCAATCGATGCCCATCTGGAAAAGGACAATGTGGCGTATGGTCGCTTCACGCGCGCCTACATAGAAGCGATCTTTGCTGACCACAGCCGCTATGCAAGTGACCCTTGGATGGCGCTGTCGCTTTCAATGGTGATCGAGCCAGACCTGCGGCGACTGTGGACGGCATGGCTTACCAGTCGCCTGCAACGCCATACGGAGACCGATACAAGTCCGCAGCTTGAAATCGCGCGTTTGGCGGCTGACGGCGCTTGGTTGGCCTTCACATCGCATATGGAGGAGGCCTTGAAAATTGATGTCCCCGCCCTGCGAACTCGGTTGATTGACCTCACCAAACAGGCTTAAGTACACACCAAACGCTCAGCCAACTAGTAGTCAGTCACGCTGCGCGCCGCTCTCTTGCCCTTGCGTAGCAAGCTGCCAACATTGCAACTTCGTCTTCGGACAATGATATCGACTTCGCCCCGGCTCTCATCGATCAATTGCCGGCTCAGGCGGCGATCGCCGACAAGGGGTACGATGTCGATCACTTCGTCGACACGATCAAGGCGGCTGGTGCACAAGCCGTCTTCCCGCCTCGTTCCGATCGCATCGCCCCGCGCGATTTCGATCGCCATCTCTACGGCGACCGCAATCTGATCGAAAGCTTCTTCGCCCGGCTCAAGACTTCCGACGCATTGCCACACGTTACGACAAACTCGCCGAGTCCTTCATGGGAACGACCTGTCCGCTGGCCAAGCGCGGCTACAACCGCGACGGCAAACACGGTCTGTTGCAGGTCAACTACGGGTTGCTTACATCTCCGGGTGTCCGGTGGCCGTCTCCGTCCATGACGGCAACACCTCGGACAGCACGACCTTTCTACCCGAAGTACAGCGCTTGCGCACGGAGTTTGGAATTGATCACATGGTGATGGTCGGCGACCGGGGGATGATCTCGCAAAAGGCCATCGACGCGATGCAGGGGAGCGACGGAATCGACTGGATCACGGCGCTCAAGAGCGTCTCGATTCGCGCGTTGATCGAGCAGGGGCACCTGCAACTCCGCTTGTTTGACGAGCGCAATCTCTTCGAGTTCAGCGCCCCGGATTATCCCGGCGAACGCCTTGTGACCTGCCGCAATGCACCGCTGGCCAAACTGCGCGCGCACCAGCGCGAGGACTTGCTGTGCGCCACCGAGAA
>JANNNT010000503.1:0-8004 GCA_031398685.1 Rhodocyclaceae bacterium
TTCAGCTTGCGCGTCCCGGTGGACACGTCGGCATCGTGATTCCTTCCGGCATCTATACCGACCTCGGCACCAAGGGGCTGCGCGATTTACTTTTCAACGAAGCGAAGATCGAAGGGCTGTTCTGCTTTGAGAATCGTAAGATGATTTTCGAGGGCGTTGATAGCCGTTTCAAGTTTGTAGTGTTGACCTTCGAAAGGCCGCTCGCTCCGCGTGTCCAAGAGGCAGGTGAACGCAACGCGAGCGCGCCCCCGGACGATTTGTTGGCACCATTGGGGAACGGACACCTCACGACGCAAAAATTTCCAGCGGCGTTCATGCGGCACGATGTTGCCGAACTAGCGCGCTTTCCGGATGACATGGCCAATTCCGTACATCGTGACGAAGTGGCGCGTCTGTGGGGTATTCCTTCGGTGCCGGACAAGCCGGGCAGGGCGGCTGTCGACCTTTTTTCTGCCTTGAAACGCAGCGAAATCAAGGCCGTTTGGATTGCCTGCACCAATCCGGCGCAGTCCTTGCCGGATCAGGGCGAGGTTCGCGCCGCGTTGCAGGCGGCGGAATTCGTCGTGTTACAGGAAGCCTACCGCAACACCGATACCGCGGCCTACGCCGACCTCATGCTGCCCGCTACCTCATGGGGGGAAAAAGAGGGGACGATGACCAACTCCGAGCGCCGCATCACCCACATCATGCCGGCCGTTTCCGGACCCGGGGAAGCTCGTCACGACTGGGAAATCGTCGTCGATTTCGCGCAACGTTTGGGGAAAAAACTGGAGAAACCACTGACCGGGCAGCTTTTTCCTTACGACTGCGCCGAAGACATTTTCAACGAGCATCGCGAGACGACCCGTGGTCGCGATCTCGACATCACCGGCCTGAGTTATGCGCTACTTGATCAGGCCGGTCCGCAGCAATGGCCATTTCCGGAAGGCGCGGATTGCGGCAAACCGCGACTCTACGAGGAGGGCATCTACCCCACGGCCACTGGTCGTGCCCGCTTTGTCAATGTGGCGCATCAGCCAACGGCGGAGGAAACGAATTCGGATTTTCCGATGAGCCTGATCTCAGGTCGCATGCGCGACCAGTGGCACGGCATGAGCCGTACCGGCACCGTTGCCCGTTTGTTCAACCTTGACGAAGAACCGGAAATCTCCCTGCATCCCGCCGACATGCGCTTGTATGGCCTGGAGGCGGGAGATCTGGCAAGCGTCAGCAATTCACGGGGCCGAATCGTTGTGCGCGCCAGGCCGGGTGAGGCGCTGGTGCGGGGGCGTGCTTGGATGCCCATGCACTGGGGTAGTCAGTTCATGAGCAGCGCCGGAGCCAACGCGCTGACCACTTCGGCCACCGATCCGTATTCGCAGCAACCTGAGCTCAAGCACGCTGCGGTGACCGTCGGGAAGGCCGATCTGCCGTGGCAACTGGTGATTCTGCGTAAAGCGGGAGAAGGTGAGCTTGATGCGCTGCCGATGCTGGAGAAAGCGCGTTCGCTGTTGCCCGAATTTGACTATGCCTCAGTGGGGCTCTACGGTCGAGCCGAACCGCTGGTTGTTTTTCGTGCGGCCATGAAGGTAGCACTGTCGGAGGATCGTCTGCGCGAGATTGACCGTTTGTTTGGCCTCGATGCCGAGGAATTTTCCATCGTTTATGTGGACAAACAGCGGCAGATCAGCAAGCGAGCGGTGGCTCCGGACGGCCGGTTGATTGGCGTTCGCCTCGCGGGTGAAACGCTTGCCCAGTCGTGGCTCAAGGACGTCATGGCGGACAATGCCCTGGATGCGGCGCTGATTCGCTGGGCTGTCGCACCCATAGGAAAACCGCCAAGTTGTTTGCCGGAGAGGAGCCGTGTGGTTTGCAAATGTGCTGATATCACAGAGGCTCAAATCAGGCTTGAGTTGAGTCAGGGAATAACGCTGGTGGAACTGCAGGAAAATCTGAAGTGCGGAGTTTTCTGTGGCTCGTGCGTACCCGAGCTCAAACAGATGATTACTGGCTCAATGCAAGACGCTGTAGTTTGACAAAAAACCGGAGAAGACATGAATTTCGCACATTTCATCCGGGAGCTTGGTCGTGGCACTGAAGGTGCGCGCGACATGGCTCTTGAAGAAGCGCAACACCTGTATGGCGCGATGCTTGATGGCGGCGTGCCTGATCTCGAATTGGGCGCCATCGCCATTGCCTTGCGTCTGAAAGGCGAGACAGCCGACGAAATGATCGGTTTTCTGGCCGCTTCCAATGAACGCCTATACGCGTTGCGTTGCCCGCCAGGACGGCTCCGTCCAGTTGTTATCCCGACGTATAACGGTGCGCGCAAGGGCGTGAATCTCACGGCTTTGCTGGCTTTATTGTTGCGACGATTCAACATTCCGGTGGTGGTTCATGGCCTGATTGAAGGTTATGGCCGGGTGACTACTGCTCAAATTTTCCGTGAATTCGGCCTGATGCCCGGTGCAAGTCTTTCTCAGGCACAGCAGTTGCTGGATGAAAGCGGTCTGGTCTATGTTCCGCTCTCCGTCATTTCGCCCGGTCTCAACAATCAGTTGGCCCTGCGCAGCCGGCTCGGCTTGCGTAATAGCGCGCATAGCCTGGTCAAGCTGCTCGATCCATTCAAGGGTGACGGCTTGTTGCTCGCCGCAGCTACCCATCCCGACTACCTCGATATGATGCGTGAAGTTCTCAGTGCGCTTGGCACGCACGCACTGCTGCTGCGCGGCACCGAGGGCGAACCTTTTGCCAACCCCAAGCGGCGCCCGCGAATCGAATACCTGCATGATGGCGCCAACGACATTCTCTTCGAAGCCGAGCACGATAGCTTGAAGACCTTGCCGCACTTGCCCGAAACCTGTGATGCAAAGACCACCGCTGACTGGATGCGGCGTGTTCTCGCGGGTGAAACTGCTCTGCCTCCGCCGATCGCCAATCAGCTGGCTTGCTGTCTTTTTGCCTGTGGCTATGCCGATGATTTCAATCAGGCCAAGGCCATTGTCGCGGTTGAAGGTTTTGGTCTGAGTGTTGTCTAGCAGTCCGGTGCGCTACCGCGCTTTGCAATTTGGGTAGTGAACCAGCCTGCCGGTATAATCGGGCAATCGGGCGATCGTTTTATCGCTATTCAGTCGAAAGGCCATTAAATGGAAATTCTGTCGCTCCTTGCAGATCCAGAGATGTGGATCGCTTTCTTCACGTTGACCGCCCTCGAACTGGTGCTGGGCATCGACAACATTGTCTTCATCTCCATCCTGGTTGACCGCTTGCCTGTGCAAACCCGTGAGAAGGCACGGCGAATAGGGCTGTTTTTCGCCATGTTTATGCGCGTTGGCCTTTTGCTTCTGCTCTCGTGGATTGTCGGTGCTACCGAGCCGCTGTTTAGCGTGCTGGGCAGGGCAGTTTCCCCGCGCGATCTGATCCTGGTCGGTGGCGGTGTTTTCCTCCTCTGGAAGAGCACTCAGGAAATCCATCAGTTGCTCGAAGGCGTAGAGGGAGGGCATGAGAGCAAGGTGGAGGCAACACTCTCGGCCATTGTTTTACAGATCATCGTCATTGACCTCGTTTTCTCGCTGGATTCCATCATTACCGCTGTCGGCATGGTCGATACGGTCGCCGTGATGATTGCGGCTGTTATTGCCTCTGTTGGCTTGATGATGGTATTTGCGAAGACCATTGGTAATTTTGTCTCGGATCACCCGACCATCAAGATGTTGGCATTGTCGTTTCTGCTGGTGGTGGGGGTGACGCTCGTCGCCGAAGGTTTTGGCAACCATGTGCCAAAAGGTTATATCTACTTTGCAATGGCGTTCTCGCTTGGAGTGGAAGTTCTCAATCTCCGTTTGCGAAAGAGGCGATCCAAACCCGTTCAGTTCCACGAGCACTACGGTCACAAGAAGCCGCACTACGGTCACAAGAAGCCGGATTGATCATTTGATCAAGACCGTTTTAATGAAAGCATAAATGGACGTAGTACTTCTCGTTTTCCTTATTTTCCTTAACGGCATTCTTGCGATGTCAGAGATCGCCGTTGTTTCCTCGCGCAAGTCGCGCTTGCAAAAGCTGGCAGACGATGGGAGTCCTGGTGCTCAGTCGGCTCTGGAGCTTAGCAACGACCCGTCCTCATTTCTTTCCACCGTCCAGGTGGGAATTACGACGGTGGGTATCCTTAGTGGTGCCATCGGGGAAAGTGCTTTGGCCGATCCTCTGACCCAATGGTTTTCGGAATTTCCGCTGTTTGCGCCGTATGCCAGGGGAGCGGCACTTACTCTGGTTGTTGTTGGCTTGACCTACTTCTCGGTCGTGGTCGGGGAGTTGGTGCCAAAGCGTTTGGGATTGTTGGCGCCTGAGGCAATCGCTGCGCTGATTGCCGCGCCGATGAATATGCTGGCACGGATGACGCGACCTTTGGTCTTGCTGTTGTCATCATCGTCCACGCTGTTGTTACAGGTGATTGGAGCGCGTCATCGTGGAGAACCGCCGCTCACCAACGACGAAATCAATGTTTTGATGGAGCAGGGTGCCGAAGCCGGCGTGTTCCATGAGAGCGAGCAGGCCATCGTGTCCAACGTGCTGCGCCTGGACGAGCAGCGCATCGGCGCGATCATGACGCACCGCAACGACATCTACGTGCTTGATCTTGATGAACCTGAAGACGAGATTCGTACCTGCCTTGCCGAAAGCGCCTACACGCGCATCGTCGTATGCCGCGACGGCCTGGAGCATATTGTAGGCATACTGCGTACCGCCGACCTTCTCAAGTTCGCGCTGGCTGGTGAAAAGCTTGACGTTGAGCGCTTTCTGCGTCCGCCGCTTTATGTGCCTGAAGGCGTAACCACGACACATCTTCTGGAAAGCTTCCGCAAGGCGCGACAGCAATGTGCACTGATCGTCGATGAATATGGCGAGCTACAGGGGCTCGTTACACTGACGGACGTGCTGACCGCAATCGTAGGCGAACTGCCTTCTTCCGATATCACCGAAGAGCTGGATATTGTCGTGAGAACGGATGGCTCCTGGTTGGTCGATGGCAGCGTGGCGATTGAACGCCTGAAATCGGTTGTCAATATCGAAGACGATCTGCCGGGTGAAGATGAAAACGCATTCAACACCCTGGGTGGATTGGTAATGTATGTGCTTGGCCGGATTCCGGTGATAACCGACTGGTTTGAGGTGGCGGGGTGTCGCTTCGAGGTGGTTGATATGGACAAGAACCGTGTCGACAAAGTGTTGTTGTCGAAATTGCCTGAACCGGTGAACGATGAAAGCGAAACGGCGGAGTAATCTGGATCAGATGTGGATCAAATCGCGTCTTTTGCGCAGACTCTGTTTCACTCCCATTTCTGACGTGCAAATCAACCGCTAGCACCTGTTCGGGGGAGAATGAGCCCTCCGATCCAGTCTTACAGCCACCACATCATGCCGTCCTGAGATAGAATTGCCGGTTTGTATCGGCGGACAGACCATGCTGGAGCGCTATTTTCAACTTTCTGCACACGGAACCACCGTACGCACCGAGGTAATGGCCGGGATAACCACCTTCCTTACCATGGCCTACATCATTTTCGTCAATCCGGATATCCTGTCAGCGGCAGGCATGCCGAAGGATTCGGTCTTTGTCGCGACTTGTCTTGCCGCCGCGATCGGTTCGGCGATCATGGGTCTATACGCCAATTACCCGATTGCCCTGGCCCCGGGCATGGGGCTTAACGCCTACTTTGCCTTTGCCGTCGTCAAGGGCATGGGCTTTACCTGGCAGGCCGCGCTCGGTGCCGTGTTCATTTCCGGGGTGCTGTTCATCATCGTCAGCCTGTTCCGGGTGCGCGAGGCCGTTGTCAATGCCATTCCGCGTTCGCTAAAATTTGCCATTTCAGCCGGTATTGGGCTGTTTCTGGCGATTATCGGCCTGAAGAACGCCGGCATCATTACCGGTCATCCGGCGACTTTGCTGACGCTCGGCGATCTTCACAATCCGGGCGCATTGCTCGCCATCGTTGGTTTTATCGTGATTGTTGCACTTGAACAGCGCAAGGTTCCGGGTGCCATCATCATCAGCATTCTTCTCGTGACGATCGCCTCCGTGTTGATCGGACTCACTCCATTTGTCGGCATCATTGCGCCGCCCCCTTCGATCATCCCGACCTTCATGCAGATGGATATTGCCGGAGCACTCAATGCCGGATTGTTGACGGTGGTGCTGACCTTCTTCATGGTCGAACTGTTTGATGCCTCCGGTACGCTGATCGGCGTTTGCCACCGTGCCGGGCTGCTTGATGCCGATGGCAAGCTGCCACGCCTGAAACGTGCACTGCTGGCCGACTCCGGCGCCATTGTCGCCGGCGCGATGCTGGGTACCTCATCGACCACCGCTTACATTGAATCAGCGGCCGGTACCTCGGTCGGTGGACGTACCGGTCTGACGGCGGTAGTGGTCGCCATTCTCTTCTTGGCGGCATTGGTCTTTGCTCCGCTGGCGCGAACGGTCCCAGCGTTTGCGACGGCTCCGGCACTCTGCTACGTGGCGGTTCTGATGATTCGCGGTCTGGCCGAAATCGACTGGGATGATCTCACCGAAGCGGCACCGGCCGTCGTCACGGCGATCAGCATGCCCTTTACCTTCTCGATTGCACACGGCATCGCTTTTGGTTTCATTACCTACGCAGCGATCAAGATTCTGGCCGGCCGCATGCGCGATTTGTCGCCGATGGTCGCCGTGATTGCCGTTCTTTTCGTTCTCAAGTTCGCTTTTTTGTAGGATAGCCAGATGGACACCGGGTTCTTTGCAAGTCGTATCCGTACCATAAGCGATTGGCCGGAGCCCGGAGTTCAGTTCCGCGATATCACGCCGTTGCTACGTGACGGCGAAGCGTTTCACGCGCTGATCGACGCCTTCGCCGAGCGTTACGCTGACGCGCACATCGACGCCATTGCCGGCATCGATGCCCGCGGATTCATCATCGGCGCGGCGCTGGCCTATCGCCTGGGCTGTGGATTCATCCCGGTGCGCAAGGCCGGCAAATTGCCATTCGAGACGATGTGCGAATCGTATGCACTCGAATACGGCGAGGCCACGGTTGAAGTGCATACCGACGCGGCCGCAGCCGGTGAACATGTGCTGGTGGTGGATGACCTGATCGCCACGGGCGGTACGGTACTTGCCGCTGCCAGGCTGATGCAACGGCTTGGGGCAAAGATCGTTGAGGCCGCCGTCGTGATTGATCTTCCCGCCCTCGGTGGTTCTGCGCGCTTGAAGGATGCTGGGGTGCCCGGATTTGCATTGCTGGCCTACTGAAGCGGGTCGCGGTCGGATTTGGCTTCTCGCGGCTCGGTACCGCCTGCGCTTTGGATGACGGACTGAACTTTCAACTGCTCCCATGCACTGGAGATTTGCTGCATCGGACGGATTTGCGAATAGAATGGGAGACAGGTTTTTATACTTTGAGTCTGTTGGAGGAGGCGCATGATTTATCACGTGATCGTTTCGTTTGGAAAAGACAAGGAATACCAGTACAAGCTGTCGGAGGCCGAGCTGGCTGAAAGTTCGCCGGAGGAGGCTCGCCGCTGGTTTGACAAGGAGTTCGCGGATTTGAAATGCGAACCCCGTAATCCGATGGGCAAAGTCTTGATCATCGACAAGATACTCAATATCGCCCTTGTTGGCGGCGAGCAGCGTTTTGCTGATGGGAAGACGTGGGCGACACAGTTTGTTCGTTACACGGCCCTGGCGCTGGGGCGCGATACCATTCGCGTTGATGTTGAGGCGTTTAATATCGGTTACTGATTCAATGATGTTTTCAGCGCGGCGCCGGCTATTCAGTCGGCGCCGTTTACATTGAGTCGTTTCGTCCGAGTGCTCTGAGCTGATCTCATGAACAAAGCGTTTACCAGAGAAACTGACGGCGGCGATGATGAGGACGGGCTTGAGCCTTCGCTCAAGCTTCCGCAGGGCACACGCAACTACATCACGCCGGGCGGATACACGCGCATCAAGGAGGAACTTGACTACCTGTTGCGTATCGATCGCCC
>JANNNT010000505.1:0-12225 GCA_031398685.1 Rhodocyclaceae bacterium
TAGCTTTTAGAATCAATTTTTCCACCCCTGAAGGAGAAAACCATGGCCGAGACGACCCCGAAAACAACACCCAAGAAAGCAGCGACCAAGACTGCTACGGCTAGTGCCAAAGCTGCGGATAAGAAACCAGTTGCCATAAAGGCTACCGTTGCCGTTGACACGCCCACGCCCACGCCCAAAAAGACAGCAGCAGCCAAGGCCACTGCAGTCAGCGCCAAACCTGAAGCGAAGAAACCCGTTGCAGTCAAGCCGACTGTTGCAAAGCCCGCGGCCAAAAGTGTAGGCAAAGCAATGGTTATCAGCGATGCCCAGCGTTATCGCATGGTTGCCGAAGCCGCCTACTATCGCGCTGAAAGCAACCAGTTCAAGAGCGACTCCGTACGCGACTGGATTGAAGCTGAAAGCGATATCGCTGCACTACTCAGCGGCAGCAAGTAAACCAGTATTGGAAAATCACGCCAACGTATGTTGGCAAAAGCAACGCCCGGCTTCCGCCGGGCGTTGCTGTTATGCCGCCGGTCAATCGCCAAACAGCAACAGAGGCAATCAACCTTGACTCAAAGGCTGCGGTAGAGTGCCTCGTAGTTCGCTGCGGAATCATCCCAGGAATAATCCTGCACCATGGCGCGCCGCTGAACTTGCTGCCAGCTGGTTTCATCTCGATAGAGTGCGCTGGCCTCGCGGATACGCGCACCCAGCGCCTGACGCACAGCATCGGTAAACACAAAGCCGGTTGCACGGTCTGACTGGAGGTTGTCAGGAGACGCGTCAATCACCGTATCAGCAAGGCCACCAACCCGACGTACGAGCGGCAAGGTACCGTAGCGCAAGGCATAAAGTTGTGTCAGTCCGCAGGGTTCGAAGCGCGACGGAACCAGCAAAATATCGGCACCGGCCATGAAGCGATGAGACATGGCTTCGTCATAGCCGATATGGACAGCAACATTCTCGGGATTGGCCGCAGCTGCGTACTTGAAACCCGCTTCCAGATCTCCCTCTCCGGTCCCGAGCACAGCGAGTTGAGCACCTTCCCTGAGCAGGTCAGGCAAGGCCGCCAACAGCAGATCCATGCCTTTTTGCGACGTCAACCGGCTGACCACGGCGAACAGCGGTCCTTGAGCCTTATTGGCTAGACCAAGTTCGGCTTGTAGAGCAAGCTTGCAAGCTCTTTTCCCTTTGAGGTTGTCGGCGCTATAGGACTTGGCAATTACCGGGTCATCCGGATTCCATATCTCGTAATCTACGCCATTTAGAATACCCGACAGGTCGCCACCACGGTCACGCAGCACCCCTTCAAGGCCACAACCGAATTCCGGAGTACGGATTTCTTGAGCGTAGGTCGGGCTGACCGTTGTTATTCTGTTCGAATAAACCAGACCGGCTTTCATGAAGGATATCTTGCCGTGGAATTCGATGCCATGCGGAGTGAGCTTGCGCATCGGCAAATCCAGTTCTGCATGACAGTCCAACGGGAATATCCCGCGGAAGGCCAGATTGTGTATGGTGAAAACAGTTGCTGTTTTCATTGCTGGATTCTGAGCCATGTAAACGGGCACCAGTCCAGCGTGCCAATCGTGTGCGTGAACAACATCTGGCCGCCAGTCGGGATCGAGTTCACCGGAAGCGATATGCGCAGCGACCCAACCCAATAAGGCGAAACGGCGATGGTTGTCGCTCCAGTCATGACCGTCAGGGCCGACGTAAGGATTACCTTCACGGTCATAAAGGAAGGGCGCATCAATCACATAGGCCTGTAACCCACTGTCCGGCAAGCGACCGATGCGCAATGTTACAACAGCAGCACCAAACGCTTGACCAATCCGCATCAAAGGCTTGAGCTCGATCATTCCGCTGAGAATGCCAGGCAAGCCGGGTAATAGAACCCGCGCATCGAGCCCGCGTTTGACAAGTGCGGGAGGCAGTGCTGCGACAACATCGGCCAGACCGCCCGTTTTGACCAAGGGATAGATTTCAGAGGCAACGTGTAGTATGCGCATCGGAGACAATCAACATAAGAGTCGCGCGAACGACTCTGAGAAACCCCGCTGCCCTCTGGAGTGGCTAGCAACTTGGCTGCCATCAATTGGCAGCTTGGTCGAATCGCCAGTTACTCCAATAGAGGTGTCGGGGATGAGTAAAAGGAACATGAGTTTTTTCGCAAAATGCGCCTAGCCAAAGACATGCCCGTCGGGAAAGATCAGGTAAGCCGATCGAGCATCTGCTTTGTGACCAGGGTGATGCCGTTCTCGGTACGCCGAAAGCGACGCGCATCTTCTTCAGTATCTTCGCCAATGACCATTCCTGCCGGAACGCTTACGCCGTGGTCGATGATGCACCGGTTTAATCTCGCACCGCGGCCAACATCGACATCCGGCAAGAGTACGGACCAGTTAACCTTGGCGTAGGAGTGAACGCGACACGACGAAAACAACAGCGAACGGTTCATTTCGCCCGAAATGATGCACCCCCCTGAAACCGTCGACTCGATGGCGATTCCGTGACGATCAATCTGGTTGTGCACAAATTTGGCGGGCGGAAGTTGCTGCTGATAGGTCCATATTGGCCAGTTGCGATCGTAGAGGTTCAATGCCGGCTCAGTAGCCGTCAGGTCGACGTTGGCTTCCCAATACGCGTCAACGGTACCCGCATCGCGCCAATAGTCTTCCTTGCCTGGTTTTTCTTCAGGTGCGTGAACGCAACTTCGGCTGAAGGAATGCGCCACGGCGACCCCGTTCTTCACGGCATGCGGAATAATATCCTTGCCGAAATCATGGCTTGAGGTCGGGTCAGAGATATCGCGCAAAAGCTCGCTGTACAGATACTTGGCATTGAAGATATAGATCCCCATGCTACATAGCGAATGATCCGGTTTGCCGAGAATGGCGGGGGGATCGGCAGGTTTTTCGACAAATTCAGTGATCCGCTGGCTAGCATCAACCGCCATCACGCCGAACCCGCTTGCCTCCTTACGCGGCACTTCGATACAGGCGACCGTGCACTCGGCACCACTGTCCACATGATCAATCAGCATTGCCGCGTAGTTCATCTTATACACGTGATCGCCCGCAAGAATCACGACGTATTCCGGTATCGGATTGTAGGTCGAAAGAATGTCGATATTCTGGTAGACGGCGTCCGCCGTTCCGCGATACCAGGACTCCTCATTGACGCGCTGTTGTGCCGGCAGCAGATCGACGAACTCGTTGACCTCGCCACGCAGGAAGCCCCAGCCGCGCTGGAGGTGGCGCAACAGACTGTGCGACTTGTATTGTGTGACAACTCCAATGCGCCGGATACCAGAATTGACGCAGTTGGACATGGCAAAATCGACAATCCGGAACTTGCCGCCGAAGTAGACGGCTGGCTTTGCCCGATTGTCAGTCAACTCGTGCAATCGACTTCCACGACCTCCAGCAAGCACAAGCGCAACTGCCCTGCCGGGTAACTGAAAACTTCGCCTTTCCAACATGATTGCACCCCCTTGAAAAAAACTGATTGACCCTTCAACAAAGACTAATTCAAACGATACCTCTCAGCTGATCACATCCGGTGCTTTCCTTCCGGAAATCTCTGTAATGCGAGCCACCTTCTCGGCGAGCAACACGAGCGGTGCCAGCGTTTCTTGTGTAGGCGTCTCGTGCAGGGCCGGATCGGCCACATAGCGTTCAAGGTAGAGCCGCAATGTTGCCCCTTCAGTACCCGTGCCCGACAACCTGAAGACAACGCGCGATCCATCTTCAAGCAGAATCCTGATGCCCTGCTTGTCGCTGCGCGACCCGTCGACTGGGTCCGTATAGCAGAAGTCGTCCGCCGCTTTAACGCGTAGACCGTCAAAGACCATTCCGGCCAGGGTTGGCAACTTTTGGCGAAGTTCGGCGAAAAGCGCCTCAGCCTTCGTCGTCTCGATACCTTCGTAGTCATGCCGCGAATACACATTGCGACCAAAATGCCGCCAGTGTTCCCTGACGATCTGATCGACCGGCTCGTTGCGGACAGCAAGAATATTGAGCCAGTAGAGCACAGCCCATAGACCGTCTTTTTCGCGCACGTGATCGGATCCTGTGCCCGCGCTCTCTTCGCCGCAAAGCGTTACCTTGCCGGCATCAAGCAGGCTGCCAAAATACTTCCATCCGGTGGGGGTCTCGTAACAAGGGATACCGAGTTCTGCAGCGACCCGGTCCAGCGCGCAACTGGTCGGCATGGAACGAGCCACCCCGGCCAAGCCTCTGGCATAGGCAGGAATCAGTTTGTAATTGGCGGCAATAACGGCGATGCTGTCGCTTGGGCTAACAATGAAATTCCGCCCTACAATCATGTTGCGATCACCATCACCATCGGACGCTGCGCCGAAAGACAACCCTGAATTGACGTCAGCAAGCGCAGAAACCAGCGCGGCCGCATATACCGGGTTCGGGTCGGGATGCCCGCCACCAAAATCCGGTAGTGGTGTTCCGTTGACCACTGTACCAATGGGTGCGCCCAGACGCCCCTCGAGAATCGCATGGGCATAGGGCCCATTGACGGCATGCATCGCATCGAAGCGCATGCGAAAATCCGGACGCGCCAAAAGACTGGCGATCCGTTCAAAGTCGAACAACGACTCGAGCAACTCGGCGTAATCAGTCACCGGGTCAATAACGCTTACAACCATCTCACCGATACGCGTGTCGCCGAGACAGCCAAGGTCGATATCAGCCGACTCGACAGTGTGATAAGCACTAAGCTCCTGCGTTCGCTTATAAACGGCATCAGTGAAATTTTCATTCGCCGGCCCGCCATTGCCGAGGTTGTACTTGATGCCGAAGTCGTCGTCCGGCCCACCCGGATTGTGGCTGGCCGACAAAATGATGCCGCCGAACGCGCCTTGTTTGCGAATCACTGCGCTGGCCGCAGGCGTAGACAATATTCCGTCGCAACCAACTAGAACGCGGCCGAATCCAGTTGCCGCCGCCATACGCAGGATAGTCTGGATGGCCACATCGTTGAAATATCGGCCGTCACCACCAAGAACGAGCGTTTTACCTTGCTGGCCATTCAGCGTATCGAAAATGGATTGAACAAAGTTCTCAAGATATCCAGGCTGGCTGAATACCTTGACTTTCTTGCGCAAACCCGACGTGCCAGGCTTCTGTCCGGAGAAAGGCGTCGTGGGAACGGTAATAACACTCATCTCATTTGCCATTGGGACCCTTATCCGGTGATGTGTTCAAAAAACCAACGAGTTGAAAACAATCAAAATCGTCAAAGATACTTTCGGCTGAAAGACAACAGCCCTTGTGTAGACGCATCGAGTGTTTTTGCCAGGTCAGGATCATGGATCGCAGGAAGAATGCGACTTGCGACGGCCTTCCCCAGCTCAACCCCCCACTGATCAAATGAGTTTATTCCCCAGATTGCCCCTTGCACAAATACCTTGTGTTCGTAGAGCGCAATCAGCGAACCGAGAGTACCCGGATTCAAGCTGGTCAACAACAGTGTTGACGAAGGCTGGTTGCCGGCAAAAATACGGTGCGGCAACAAGTCGGCGATGTCCTTGGGACTCATCGACTCCTTCTCCAGGCTGGTGCGAACTTCGCCTTCATTCCTGCCGAAAGCCAGAGCCGCACTCTGTGCGAAGCAGTTGGCGAGCAAAGCCTCCTGATGCTCGGGCAATGGAAAATCGGAGCGCACAGCGGCGATGAAATCACAGGGCACCACACGCCCGCCCTGATGCAGAAGCTGGAAGAAAGCATGTTGCCCGTTGTTGCCCAACTCACCCCAGACAATGGGCGATGTTGCGCAGTCCATGGCTTCTCCTGCGATGCTCACAGACTTGCCGTTGCTTTCCATCTCGAGTTGCTGCAGAAAGGACGGGAAGAACTTGAGTGACTCGTTGTAGGGCAACACTGCGTTAGTCGTTGCTCCGAGAAAATTGGTGTTCCAGATGCCGATGAGCGCCATCACTACCGGCAGATTGCGCTCGAATGGTGTAGTGCGGAAATGCTCGTCCATGCGTTCCGCTCCGCGCAACATTTCGTCGAAAGCATGCGAACCGACCGCAATCATCAGCGCCAGCCCTACGGCAGACCACAGGGAATACCGTCCGCCAACCCAATCCCAGATCGGAAAAACCAGATTCTCGCTGACGCCGAACTCGACCGCTCGTTCCGGCCTGCTGGAAACCGCTGCAAAATGGTTTTCTGAAACCAGTTCATCGCCAAGATTGGCGCGTAGCCAGTCACGCGCCGTTTTCGCGTTGATCATGGTTTCTTGCGTGGTGAATGTTTTGCTGACGACAATAAAGAGCGTCGTACGGGGATCAAGCGTCTGGAGCAAAGGAGCCAACTGTGCACCATCGAGATTCGAGACATAGTGAACGCCAAGCGCAGGATGGCTAATGGAGCGCAAGGCTTGCCCCATCATCTTGGGTCCCAGATCTGAACCGCCAATGCCGATATTGACGACATCCCGAATCGGCATTCCTTTATGCCCGAAACATTTACCGGCCCGCAGGCGCTCGGCAAATTCGGCCATGCGCAACCTCGTTTCAATGACATCCGGCATCACGTCAAACTGGCTGGCCGGGAAGGGACCGACGGAACGGCGCAGGGCGACATGCAGCACAGAGCGCCCTTCGCTGATGTTGATACGTTCGCCAGCGAACATGCGTTCAGCCCATTCCTGAACCCCTGCCCCTCTGGCAAGCTCGGCAAGCAACCCAAGCGTCTCAGTGGTCAATCGCTGTTTGGAAAAATCGAAGAGCAGTCCGTCAAAGGACAGAGTGAGCGATTCCACACGCTTTGGATCGCTCGCGAACAAGTCTCTCAGGTGAGTCTCTGTAAAAGTTTGGCGATGGGCATCGATGGCCGCCCATGCGGGCGAGGCAGTGATCGTCATTTTGGTAACACCTTCTCTTTGTGGTTTCACTATTCCTGCGGCTGCGTACCGCAGCAGATAGCCTACTCAGAGTTATTCTATGTGAAAAATATACCGTTCCGTGACACTCATTTCAAAATTATTTCGCTCCCGTCTAGCACAAAAACTTTAACCAGATTTTCGTTAAAAGGCCTTCTCAAAAACTTTGCGTCAAATCAAGTGCACATTCCTTCACGAAACACAGGTAAAACCGGACATCTTCCGGACCAGAACTTTGGCGCCTGTATGAAGGTTAACTATCAGTCAAAATATGGGGATAACGCTGCATTCACAAGGCCTCAAGGTCACTTCATCGAGCAGTTTTTACTGCACGGACTGGAAAAACCCTTTGATTTAGCGGATAATGTCGTCTCTCGTGTGGTGGTTCGCAAAACCTTTGGGTGTCCATGTCTGTGCCACCTGTGGAAATTCCGCCACCGGTTGGAGTCGTAAATTCGAATCCATCCCAGCTCCAGCTTATTTTGTTTTTTGGCGTAGAGATGATGGTTACGCAATTGCCACGTGCGAAAGCCCCATTGTCACCCTTCGATTTTTTTAATAAGGAAAGTGAATCATGACTATCAAAGTGGGTATCAATGGTTTTGGTCGTATCGGGCGTATGGTATTCCGTGCGGCGGTTCAGAACTTCAGCGACATCGAGATCGTGGGCGTCAACGACCTGCTCGAGCCAGATTACCTGGCCTACATGCTCAAGTTCGACTCCGTACATGGTCGCTTCAAAGGCCAGGTTTCCGTCGAAGGGAACAACCTCGTCGTCAACGGCAAGAAGATCCGCCTGACCGCTATCAAGGATCCGGCCGAATTGAAATGGAGCGAAATCGGCGCCGACGTCGTTGTCGAATCGACCGGCCTGTTCCTGACCAAGGAAACCGCTGCCAAGCACATCGCTGCGGGTGCCAAGAAAGTCATCCTGTCCGCTCCGTCCAAGGACGACACCCCGATGTTCGTGTTCGGCGTAAATGACAAGACCTACGCCGGCCAGGACATCATCTCCAATGCGTCCTGTACGACCAACTGTCTGGCACCGATCGCCAAGGTCATCAACGACTCCTTTGGCATCAAGCGTGGCCTGATGACCACGGTGCACGCCGCTACGGCAACCCAGAAGGTTGTTGATGCCCCGTCCAACAAGGATTGGCGCGGTGGTCGCGGCATCCTGGAAAACATCATCCCGTCTTCGACCGGTGCCGCCAAAGCCGTCGGCGTGGTCATTCCTGAGCTGAACAAGAAGCTTACAGGTATGGCTTTCCGTGTTCCGACCTCTGACGTTTCCGTGGTCGACCTGACCGTCGAACTGAACAAGGCGGCCACCTACGAAGAAATCAAGGCGGCGATGAAGGCCGCCTCTGAAGGCCCGATGAAGGGTGTTCTGGGCTACACCGAAGAGAAGGTTGTTTCCACCGACTTCCGTGGCGAATCCTGTACCTCGGTGTTTGATGCCGAAGCCGGCATCGCGCTGGATTCGACCTTCGTGAAACTCGTTGCCTGGTACGACAACGAATGGGGTTACTCAAACAAGGTTCTCGACATGGTTCGCGTCATGTCCAAGTAATACCCGAACAAGGGGCACTTCGCGGTGCCCCTTTTTTCTTTCCAACATTTGTTTTTGAATCGAATATCGCCATGACTTTCAAGCGCCTCACCAATCTTGACGTTTCCGGCAAGCGTGTATTCATTCGCGCCGACCTGAACGTCCCCCAGGACGACAATCTCGCCATCACCGACGACACCCGCATCCGTGCCGCACTTCCCGGCATCCAGTACGCTCTGTCCAAGGGTGCTGCCGTGATGGTCACCTCCCACCTTGGCCGCCCCACCGAGGGCGAGTATAAGCCTGAAGACTCCTTGGCTCCCGTTGCCAGGCGCATGTCCGAACTGCTCGGCAAAGAAGTGCGCCTCGTCCAGAACTGGGTCGATGGCGGCTTTGAAGTCAAGCCGGGCGAAGTCGTCATGCTCGAAAACAGCCGCTGCAACAAGGGCGAGAAGAAATGTAACGACGAACTCTCGCAGAAAATGGCTGCGCTTTGCGACGTCTGGGTCATGGATGCATTCGGCACGGCACACCGCGCTGAAGCGACCACCTATGGAATGGGCAAGTACGCCAAGATCGCCTGCGCCGGCCCCTGCGTCGCTTCCGAACTCGAAGCGCTGACCAAGGCACTGGCTCAGCCAGCTCGCCCGATGGTCGCCATCGTCGGCGGCTCCAAAGTGTCGACCAAGTTGACCGTCCTCGAAAGCCTCTCGTCCAAAGTTGACCAACTGGTCGTTGGCGGCGGCATCGCCAACACTTTCCTGCTCGCTTGCGGCAAAAAAATCGGCAAGTCGCTCGCTGAGCGAGATCTCGTTGATCAAGCCAAGGCGGTCATGGCCAAGGTCAAGGTTCCGCTGCCAACCGATGTCGTCTGCGCCAAGGAATTCTCGGCAACCGCCGTTGCGACCGTCAAGAGTGTCGATGACGTGGCCGATGACGACATGATTCTCGATATTGGGCCGGACTCGGCAAAAGCTCTGGCCGAAATTATCGCCAATGCGGGCACCGTAGTGTGGAATGGCCCGGTCGGCGTGTTCGAGATGGATGCTTTCGCCAACGGCACCAAGACTTTGGCTGCCGCCATCGCCAGCTCCAAGGCCTTTACCCTGGCTGGCGGCGGCGACACGGTCTCGGCCATCAATGTCTTCAAGATTGAAGACAAGGTCGGCTACATCTCAACCGCAGGCGGCGCCTTCCTCGAGTTCCTCGAAGGCAAGCGCCTGCCGGCTGTCGACATCCTTGAATCTCGTTCCAAGGATTGATTGACGACGTAGTACAAAACATGTAAAGGCGGCCGAATGGCTGCCTTTACTTTTTTTCCGCCCAATAAATGACATTAGCAATATATTTAGCGCCACATGCGAAGGAATGAACTACGGTTATCGGCGCCAATAACCACCAGATTGACCCCCTCATGACAATCGAACCCAAACTGCTTGAAACCCTGCGCAAAAAAACGCAAACGGATTACAAACCACATAAGCCCTGAAAAACTTGAGACCATGCATGCTAAAGGCACGCTCTCAGCGCGTGAGTGAATCCACGAACTGTTTGACGAAGGCACCTTTCAGGAAATCGGCATGCACGCGCGCCACAATGCGGTCCATTTCGGCATGGAAGGCCGTTAACTTCCGGCAGACGGCGTAATCACAGGCTCCGGATATCTGGGGAACAAACAGATTGCCGCGTTCTGTCAGGATTTCAGCGTGCTGGCCGGCACCCTTGGCAAAATGCAGGCACGCAAGATCACCCGCATCATGCGCTATGCCATGAAGGTCGGCGTTCCCGTCGTGGCCTTCAAGGATTCCGGTGGCGCGCGCATTCAGGAAGGTGTCGATGCTCTTTCCGGATACGGTGATGTTTTTTACTCCAACGTGCTGCTTTCCGGTGTTGTTCCGCAAATTGCTGTCATCTGCGGCCCATGTGCCGGCGGCGGCGCCTACTCGCCCGCGCCGATGGACTTCGTCATCATGACGCGCAAGAATTCGTACATGTGCCTGACTGGTCCCGAGGTCATCAAGGCGGTCACGGGACGTACGACTACCATCGAAGAAATCGGCAGTGCAGAGATGCACGCCTCAGTCAGCGGCAACGCACAGTTCATCGCCGAAGACGACCAGCACGCCATTGCACTGGTCAAGCACATACTGTCTTACCTGCAGTCCAACAACACCGAAGACCCTCCGCACAACCTTTCGACACCGATCCAGGAAATTGCTGATCGTGGGATTGATGACCTCATTCCATCTGACCCATCCGAACCTCTGGATATGCAATTGATCATCCGGCGCCTGGTGGACAATGGCGAACTGCTCGAAGTGCACGCCAATTTTGCGCGAAACATTATCGTTGGTTTTGCCCGTTATTCCGGTGTCATTGTCAGTATCGTCGCCAATCAGCCGATGGTGATGGCTGGCGCGCTTGACCTCAATGCCGCCGACAAGGTTGCACGCTTCGTTCGCACCTGCAACGTGTTCAACATCCCGTTGGTCACGCTCGTTGACGTTCCCGGCTTCCTGCCTGGCGTTGAAGAGGAGCGTGGTGGGATCATCCGTCATGGCGCCAAGATGCTTTTCGCGTTCGCCTCCTGTACTACGCCAAAGATCACGGTCATCCTGCGCAAGTCGTATGGAGGCTCCTACCTCGCGATGTGCAGCCAGGAACTGGGTGCCGATATGGTGTTCGCCTGGCCGACGGCCGAAATCGCCGTCATGGGTGCCGATGCCGCCGTCCAGGAACTTACCGACGTTACCTCACAACTCATGCCCAAATTCAGCGCTGCCGCACCGGCACTGGCAGCCAAGCCGTCACCTGCTGCCTCTCCGTCGCCTGTGGCACGTGCGCCAGCCGGATCCGGCGATCAGTGCGCCGAGATGAGTGGTGTTGTGGCCAGCGTCCTCGTCAAGCAAGGGCAAAGTGTGAATGAAGGAGATCGTATCCTGGAGTTGGAAGCCATGAAGATGAAGGTTCCGGTCATAGCCAGTCGCTCTGGAAGTGTTTCGCGGATTCTCGTCAATGTCGGTGACGGCGTGGAGACGGGACAAGCGTTGGTAAGCCTCGCTTAGCGCGACTCTTCGCCGACAAGCAGCGAAAACTTGTCAATAAACAGCAAAATTAGGCGCCTCACGGCGCCCGCCATTTGGTCTGAACCACATAGAATCCCTCAGTTTTCTCGATTCCTTTCAGGGTATCGCCACCCTGATCGCCTCCGAGCCAAAAATCATGATTGGACGTATCGTCCTGATGCTGCTCGGTTTTCTTTTGATTTATCTCGGATCCCGCAACGTCCTCGAACCCCTGTTGATGATCCCGATGGGACTCGGCATGTCGTCGATCAATGCAGGCGCGATGTTTCTTGAAGGCGGAAAGATGGGCACGCTGTTTGTCGACCCTCTGATGTTCGAAGACATGTCAGATGATCCGAGTCCGAGTATCAGCCGATCACAAAAGCTCATCTTTGCGGTAGTCACCTGTACCCTGCTCTGTCTACTGTTCCCGGTAGCGGCACCGCTGTTCTTCTCTCTGTTTGTCGGTGTCGCCGTGCGCGAAAGCGGACTGGAAAACCTCACCAATCTGATCGGCGAAACCTTCCTGTATGGCGCGACGTTCTTCTTCGGCTTGACGCTGGGTGTACTGTGCGAAGGCAGCACGCTGCTTGAGCCAACGGTTCTCAAGCTGTTGCTTCTCGGCATGCTGGCTCTGCTGATTTCTGCGCTTGGCGGTATTCTCGGCGGCTATATCCTGTATTTCGCAACGGGGGGCAAGTTCAACCCGATGAT